>NZ_JAFCTX010000002.1:0-197213 GCF_049896245.1 Cypionkella sp. TWP1-2-1b2
CGGCGTTGTAAGAGCGCCAGTTCGTCGTGCGGTAGGTCGGAGGTGCAGGTTTGCTCATACCCTGCGACTAACACCTTGCAGTCACGCAGGGAATCCCTCACGATTTGTGCAACAGAGCCGATCTGCTTCAATATCTGGTGGGGCAATCGCTACAAATGATATAAAACTGTCAATCCAAGCCGATTCAAAATCAGGTACTGTCTCCAACTCATATTCAGCAAGCTCGGCTCTAATGCGATCAACCACGCCAGCACGTCTACGATAGGCATCAAACCATGCCAAAAATGTTCGCACAGTTGTTGTTGGTGATTTGCCCTCTCCAATTTGATCAAGAATATTCTGTAAAAGTTGATTTGCCATGCTAAACCTATGATTTTAATTCGTTAAATTGACTGACTCACACCAACCGCTCCACTTCCTTCGCCGCCCGCACGAAATCCGCAAACAACGGGTGCGGGGCGAAGGGTTTGCTTTTCAACTCCGGGTGGAACTGCACGCCGATGAACCATGGGTGGTCTTTGACCTCGACGATCTCGGGCAGGCGGCCATCCGGGCTCATGCCGGAGAAGATCAGGCCGCATTTTTCCAGCTCGGTGATGTATTTGGCGTCGACCTCGTAGCGGTGGCGGTGGCGTTCCTCAATCGTGGTGGTGCCGTAGATTTCGGCGACATGGCTGCCGGGGGTGAGGGCGGCGGTGTAGGCGCCAAGCCGCATGGTGCCGCCTTTGTCGTCGGTGGTTTTGCGGGCGACGACGTGGTTGCCCTGGATCCACTCTTTCAGGTGGTAGACGACGGGAGTGAAGCGTTTGGCACCGGCCTCAACGTCGAATTCTTCCGAGCCTGCGTTGGTGACGCCTGCGAGGTTGCGGGCGGACTCAATCACGGCCATTTGCATCCCCAAACAGATGCCGAGATAGGGGATTTTCTTTTCCCGCGCGAATTGGGCGGCCTTGATTTTGCCTTCGGTGCCGCGCTCGCCAAAGCCGCCGGGGACGAGGATGGCGTGGAAGTTTTCAAGGTAGGGCGCGGGGTCTTCGCGCTCAAAGATTTCGGCGTCGATCCATTCGGCTTTGACGCGGGTGCGGTTGGCCATGCCGCCATGGGTCAGCGCCTCGGCAATCGACTTATAGGCGTCTTCCAGCTGGGTGTATTTGCCGACGATAGCAACGCGGACCTCGCCTTCGGCATGGGTCAGACGGTCCATCACGTCGATCCAGCGGGCGAGGTTGGGCTTGGGGGCGGGGGTGATGCCGAACGCATCCAGCACGGCTTGGTCGAGGCCCGCGCGGTGGTAGGCGAGCGGGGCCTCGTAGATGGTTTTCAGATCATAGGCCGGGATGACATGTTCTTTGCGGACATTGCAGAACAGCGAGATCTTTTCCAGCTCACGATCCGGGATCGGGTGTTCAGAGCGGCAGACCAGCACATCGGGGGCAAGGCCGATGCTTTGCAGTTCCTTGACCGAGTGTTGGGTGGGTTTGGTTTTCAACTCGCCTGACGCTGCGAGGTAGGGCAGCAGGGTGAGGTGCATCAGGATGGATTGGCCGCGCGGGCGTTCGTGGATGAACTGGCGGATGCTCTCGAAGAACGGCAGGCCTTCGATGTCGCCAACGGTGCCGCCGATCTCACACAGCATGAAATCAACCTCCTCGTCGCCGATGCGCAGGAAGTCTTTGATTTCATTGGTGACGTGGGGAATGACTTGGATGGTCTTGCCAAGGTAGTCGCCACGGCGTTCTTTTTCCAGCACGTTGGAATAGATACGGCCGGAGGAGATGCTGTCGGTCTGGCGGGCGGAGACGCCGGTGAAACGCTCATAGTGGCCCAGATCAAGATCGGTTTCCGCGCCGTCATCGGTGACGAAGACCTCACCGTGTTCAAACGGGCTCATCGTGCCGGGATCGACGTTCAGGTAGGGGTCGAGTTTGCGCAATCGCACCGTGTAGCCACGGGCTTGCAGCAATGCGCCAAGGGCGGCAGAGGCGAGGCCTTTGCCAAGCGAGGACACCACGCCGCCGGTGATAAAGATATAGCGTGCCATGTGGGGGCCCCCGTGCATTGGTTAAAACGGCTCTGATTCGCAGGTTTGGAATCACAGCATCACGGGAGTTGAGCAATAGCTTAAGCAAAGCCAATGCGCAACCCGACCGCTAGATGCTGTCGGTTGGCGGTGTTGCGCTGCAACAGTTGGTGTTAGTTCGAGGCCGGAGGCGTCGCTGGCGCAGGTGCCGCAGGGGCTGTGGCATCCGGGGCTGACGGAGGCGTTGCGGGTGCGGTCGCGGCCGGAGGTGCTGCCGGACTGCCATCATTCGAGGGCGGCAGCAGATCACCGCCTGCGGGCAGTGCCGGAGCCGGGGCTTTTGCGGCGGGTTGTTCGGCCCCGATCTGGTCGATCACCGAAGCGGTCGAAGCCGAGCGCGCGGCCAGAATGGTCATGGTGATCGAGGTCACGATGAACATCGCCGCCAGCACCCAAGTGACTTTGCCCAAGGCTGTCGCGGCCGCGCGGCCCGAAATTGCCCCGCCCGACGAGCCCATGCCAAGCCCGCCGCCTTCCGACCGTTGCAACAGCACCACGCCGATCAACAGCAAAGCGAGGATGAGGTGGACGGTGAGAACGACGTTTTCCATACGGGCCGGGCTTTCTAAGAGGTCGCGGCCTATCTAGGCGGATGCAGTCAGGCGTGCAAGCCCCTCGGGTGCTCTTGGTCATCCTCTCTGCTCAAATATCCCCGCCGGAGGCTAGCTCGGCTGGCCTAAGGTGCCTCCGGCGGGAGTATTTGAGCCAATGTGAATGGCTAAGGTCGGAGCTATTCTGGCGCGGTGCAGACGGCGGTGCAGACGGCGGAGAGTTTGTTGCCGTCGGGGTCGCGGACGTAACAGCTGTAGAAATTCGGATCATAACGCAGGCCGGGGGCACCTTCATCGCGGCCGCCATGGGCGAGGGCGGCTTGGTGGAAGGCATCGACGGCGGCGCGGGTTTGGGCGCTAAAGGCGGGCATCGAGCCGTTGCCCACGGTGGCGGGGTTGCCGTCAAAGGGCTGGTTGATCCAGACGAGGGGGTTTGCGGCGAGGATAGGGCCATAGCCGATTTCGCCGTCATATTCGCCCATGAAATGCAGGCCGATGGGGGCTAGGGTGGCATCGTAGAAACGTTTGGCGCGGGCGATGTCGTTGGTGCCGAGGGTGATGTAGAGCAGCATGAGGCGTCCTTGATTGGGTGCGCCCAGTCTAGCGGAACGCGTTGGGGCAAGCCACTTGCTTCGTTGGAAATCCGGGACATACTCGCGATATTCAGGCGATAAGTTGAGTGAGACATTATGCAAAAGATGACGGCGAGAAGCGCCCGTATCCGGGGTGTGTTTGTGCTGATCTGCGGGCTGCCGCTGTTGGCAGTGGGGCTGTGGTTGATCTGGATTGTGCTGGCAAGGCCGATGCCGGATTGGGTGCCAGAGGCGATCACGCCGGGGGCGGGTTTGCGGATTGACGGCTTGGATGCGAGTTCGAGTGATGAGCAGCGGCTGCGCAGTCTGCCAGGGATGGCGAGCCTGTTTTTGCTGGTGTTTGGGCTGATCACCACGGTTCAGGGTGTGATTATGCTGGTTTTGGGGCGGCGCAGTATAGCGTTGCTGGTTTTGATGCTGGCGATGGCGGTCGGGATGGTGGTGTTCGGCTGGTCGGTGCGCTGACGGTTAGTCCTGCACCTCATCCACAGTGGCTTGGCCGGAGAGGCGCTGGCGGATGATGCTCCATGACAGGCCGATGCCCAGCACCACCGAAAGCGCGAAGATGCCGAGCCAGAGGTTCAGGGACGGGTTTTGCAGGGTGAGGATCTGGTAGTCGATCAGCACCCAGACGAGGGCGGCGACGATTGCGCCGACCAGCAGGATGCCGAACGTGCCGATCGAGCGCAGGGTGGCGCCGATGTAGATCATATAGCCGACACCGAGAAGGAGGCCGAGCAGGAGGGTCAGCGGCATTTGGGTGTGCCAATTCGCCTCGGCCCAGCGGGTGAAGTTGATTTGGGTCGGGTTGTAGGTGGCTGACAGCAACAGAAATGCCCCAAGCCAGCGCAGGATAATGCCCATGTTTTCCCCCTCGTTTGGTCTTTGGTGGCGCATCTGCGGCGGTCTGTCTAGCGGGCCCACGTGATTTAGCGGTTTCATAGCTGCGCAGGTGTCGCTATAGGTCGCGCGGTTTTTCCAGAACGCGAAGGATATGCCGTGGCCAATGTTGTTGTCGTCGGAGCCCAATGGGGCGACGAAGGTAAGGGGAAAATCGTCGACTGGCTCTCAGAGCGGGCCGATGTGATTGCGCGCTTTCAGGGCGGGCATAACGCCGGGCATACTTTGGTGATTGACGGCAAGGTGTATAAGCTGTCGCTGCTGCCCTCGGGGATTGTGCGCGGTGGCAAGCTTTCGGTGATCGGCAATGGCGTGGTGGTCGATCCGTGGCATCTGGTGACAGAGATCGAAAAGCTGCGCGGGCAGGGTGTTGATATCACGCCGGAAAACCTGATGGTGGCCGAGAATGCCTCGTTGATCCTGCCGATTCATGGCGAGTTGGATCGGGCGCGTGAGGGGCAGACCGGGGTGGCCAAGATCGGCACCACCGGGCGCGGCATTGGTCCGGCCTATGAGGATAAAGTGGGTCGCAGGGCCATTCGGGTGGCCGATCTGGCGGACGAGACGACGTTGGAAGCTCGGGTGGATCGCTTGATGGGCCACCATGATGCGCTGCGCCGGGGCTTGGGGATTGCGCCGATTGACCGCGAGTCTCTGCTCGATCAGTTGCGCGCGATTGCGCCGCAGGTTTTGCCCTATGCCAAGCCGGTGTGGAAGGTTTTGACCGAGGCGCGTAAGGCCGGAAAGCGGATTTTGTTTGAGGGCGCGCAGGGGGCTTTGCTGGATATTGATTTCGGCACCTATCCGTTTGTGACCTCATCGAATGTGATCGCAGGGCAGGCGGCGACGGGCACGGGGTTGGGGCCAACGGCGATTGATTTCGTGTTGGGGATCGTGAAGGCCTATACGACCAGGGTGGGTGAAGGCCCGTTCCCGGCGGAGTTGTTTGACGCTGATGGCGCGCGGTTGGGTGAGCGTGGGCATGAATTTGGCACCGTCACCGGGCGCAAGCGGCGCTGCGGCTGGTTCGATGCGGTTTTGGTGCGGCAGACCTGTGCGACCTCTGGCGTGTCGGGGATTGCCTTGACCAAGTTGGACGTGCTCGACGGCTTTCCGGTGCTGAAGATTTGCATCGGCTATGATCTGGATGGCGTGCGGCTGGATTATCTGCCAACCGCCGCCGATCAACAGGCGCGCTGCACGCCGATCTATGAGGAAATGGAAGGTTGGACCCAGAATACCGCAGGCGCGCGGTCTTGGGCCGATCTGCCGGGCGCTGCAATCAAATATGTGCGGCGGATTGAGGAATTGATCCAATGTCCGGTGGCGCTACTTTCAACCTCGCCCGAGCGTGATGATACGATTCTGGTGACCGATCCGTTTGCGGATTGAACGGGCGCTCATTGCGCGCTGTGCTTCGCGCTTCGCTGGGGCGAGGACCGCTGCGCAGCGAGACAGGAGCGGCAGTAGGAGGGTGCGATGGCGCTGAGTTACAAGGCCCGGAAGCGGTGGTCTTTGCTGATCCTGTTGGTCGGGATGCCGATTTATGTCGTGGTGGCGGTCAATCTGATCGGCAAAATTGATCGTCTGCCAATCTGGGCCGAGGTTCCGGCCTACCTGCTGTTGGGCGTGGCGTGGATATTGCCGTTCAAATCGGTATTTTTGGGGGTAGGGCAGCCTGATCCTGACGCACCTGTTGATCGCAAACCCTGATCAGCAATGAAAACAGCCGGAACATTCCCCAACGTTCCGGCTGTTTTATCGGGCGCGAGTGGCAGCCTCGGCCCTGTTGTGTTGGCTTATGCGGTAAAGCGAAGCGCCTCCGCCAGCAAGGGCGAACGCTCGGTCATGGCAAATTGGCCACGCTTAATTTTCGCGATCCGACCTTGCCGCAGCAGGGTGCCGAAAGCGCGCAGGCAGTCTTCGCGTTGGTGATCTGGTTCGTCGATCAGGGTTTCCAGCTGACGTATGACAAGGGGGCGGCTGAAGTTCGGGCGGCCCAGCACTTGCGTGCAATAGACCGCAGAGGCTTCCAGCAGTTCGGCCAAGGAAGTTGCGCCAAGTTTTTCGGCGAAATCGGCGAAGTTCTGGCCCTCGGCGAAGAAATTTCCGTCATCTTCGGCGGTGAGCAGATCTTCGTCGTCCAGATCGTCACTTGCGTCGCCGATCAGGCTGTCTTCATTTGGCATGGCTTGCATCGCGGCCATGCTGGCGGCACCGCTGACGCGGCGCGGGCGCACCGGCATCACCACGCGGGGGGTGGTTGGGGCGGCGGGCGGCTGGATCACGGGAGGCACAAACGCGACGGGCTTGGCGCGGTCAATGCGTTGTTCCGACACCAAAACCAACGGCGTCAGGCGTTCGGCATTGGCGGCGGCGCGGGCCTCGATGCTGCCGTCGGCGGGCTTCGGGCGGACCACGCTTTCCAGATCGTGGCGGTAAATGTCCTGACGATCAGGTTGCGGGCGGCCGGGGTTGGCGGCTTTGATTTGGCGTTCGGCCTCGGTTGCGGCGACGGCGGCTTTCAGATGCGAGATCGCCGAATGGCGGCGGCGGCTGTCTTCATCGTCCATCGCGGAATTGGTCGCGGCCATCAGCCGGGTGACGGCGTCGTCATCCGATTCGGTTTCCAACAGTTTGCGACCCTCGGTGTGTTGGGTCGGCTGCGGTTGGGCATCGCTTTCAGCAGCTGTTTCAGCTTCTGCGGGCGCGGTGGAGGCCAGCAAGGCTGCAACGGCGTCCGCTGCGGGGGTGATCTCGGGCAGGATTTCTGCGGCAGGTGCATCAGCGACGGGCGCGTCGGCCAGAGCGGCTGCGAGTTGATCGTCGTCGTCAAAGCTGGCCTCAATCGGGCGCGGCGTCAGTTGACGCACGGGGCGGGTCGGGCGCACCGGCAAAGCTGACATTGGGGCGGATGCCGCCGGGACCTCGGCCTCTAGCGCCGCGAGTTCGGCTTGCAGGGCTGCCTCGGCCTCGGGCGAGAGCAGCGAGGTTTGAGCGGTTTCGGCTTGAGTTGCTTCGGGCGCGCGCGGTGTATCGGCGCGGCGGATTTTGATCACACGGGCGCGGGCACGCTGGATTTTCTCGCCCGACTCGGAAGCTGCTTCGGGGAAAGCTGTGGCAGCGGCCTGCGCTTCTGGTTCCGGCTGGATTTCGGGGGCGATGGAAAATTCCGGGGTGGTTTCCGGTGTCGCAGGCAAGCTGGCGAGCAAGATGTCGCCTTCCGCATCGTCTTCTGCTGCGTCAGCGGCTTCTGGCAGATCAACTTCTGACAGATCAACTTCTGACAGAGTGGCTTCAGATACTGCATCGGAAACCGCGATCAGCGGCTCTGAGATCGGCGAGGCTGCATCAGTTTCAGGCTGGACTTGATCGTTCTCGGCGATCAGAGCGCCAAGTGAGGCCAGCATGTCTTCATCGGCATAGGCCGCAGCTTCGGCAATCGGATCGTGCTCGGGCAACACATCAGCGAGGATTTCGTCGTCATAGTCTTCGGCTGCGGGCGCTTCTTGCGCAGCAGTTGCAAAATCTTCGATCACCGGATCTTCGCTGGCGATCAGGCTTTCGGCTGCGATCAGGCTTTCGACTTCGGGCAGATCATCTGCGAAGGCGGCGGCAAGATCGGCGGAACTGTCGGTCTGCAAGGCGGGGTCTTCGTCATAGCCTTCTTCGGCTGCGGGCAACGCGGCACTGGTGTCAGCAGCTTCGGCAAGCACTGGAGCGTCAAGGGCTGTCAGATCGGCAAGATCCTGCGACTCGATCTCGGTCTCTGATGTGTCTTGATGATCAGGGATGATCTCTGCGACGATCAGGGCTTCGGGTTCGTTAGCGTATTGCGGTGCGGGTGCATCCGCTTCGACAGTGGTTTCCGAGCCAGCTTCCGGGGCCGCCAAAGCGGCGATATTGGCCAGAATGTCATCGGAATGTTGGTCTTCGCTGTAGCTGTCGTCGGCAAGAGCGGCGGCTTCGGCGATGTGGTGAATGGCGGGTTCGGCAGCCATTGGAGCGGATTGGGCGGCACGCAGGCGGGACAGCCGTTCGGCGACGGATTCGCCATTGGCATCCACGGCAGCGGCTACAGCAGGGGGGGCGACAGCAGGTGCAATGACGGGGGCGGCGAGCGCAGGCGCTTCAACGTCGCCAGCGCGCAAGATCACGCCATTGTCCTGAATTTTCGCCTCAACTCGGCGCTGAATTTCCCGCTCGGCGATGCGGTGCAGCATGGCGGCATCGGGGGTGGGCGGCTCGGCCCCGAAATAGCGGTCTTCGGCGGCGAGATCGCGGAAATATTCGGCGATGGCCTTCATGGTGTTGAAAGGCTCGTCGAACCCTTCCAGCGTGCAGCTGAAAGTTCCGTAAGAAACGGTAAGAATTTTACTTGCACCGATCATCGGGATGCCGCCTTTACAAAGTTCACGTCGCCAACCTGCACTGCGCTTTGTTCAATTCCGTGGACAGAACAGGGTAATTTGAAGGATTGATTGTGTTCACGCTGCGGGGTTTGTGCCGCAATTCGAAGGACAGTATCGGGATTATGCAGGTGATTGTCGACTCTTTGCAGGGGGTAACTTTGGCGGGCGGCGGGCCGTTCGGCAAAGCGCAGCTTACGCGGGCGATGCGGTTTGCCCCAAGGATTGTTGGGGCTGATGGCGGTGCGGACCGGCTTTTGGCGCTGGGAGTGGCGCCTGAGGCGGTGATTGGCGACATGGATTCGATCAGTGATCAGGCGCAGGCCCGGCTGGCGGGACGGTTGTTTCCGATTGCCGAACAAATCACCACCGATTTCGACAAGGCGCTGCGCTCGATCAAGGCACCCTTCGTGCTCGGTATAGGATTCGCAGGGGCACGGCTGGATCATGGTTTGGCGGTGCTGAACGCTTTGGTGCGCGCGCCCGATCAGCGCTGTCTGGTGCTGTCGCCGCAGGATGTGATCTTTCTGGCACCTTTGCAGATGCGGCTGAACCTGCCGCTGGGTAGCCGGTTCTCGCTGTTTCCGATGGCGGCGGTGACCGGGGAAAGCCAAGGTCTGCGCTGGCCGTTGCAGGGCTTGGATTTCGCGCCCGATGCGATGATTGGCACCTCGAACGAAGTATCCGGCCCGGTGGAATTGCGGTTCTCGGCGCGCAAGATGCTGGTGATCTTGCCGATCAAATCTCTGGCGGCAGCACTGAGCGGGCTTGGTGTAGCGTGATCCGCTCGCGGTGGATGATATACAGGCCAGAGGCCACGATGATCGCGATGCCCGCCCAAGTCAGCGCATTGGGGAAATCGCCGAACACCAGATAGCCGAGGGTAACGGCGGTGACGATCTCCAGATAGTGCAACGGCGCGAGGGTAGAGGCGGGGGCGCATTTCAGCGCCACGGTCATGCACATATGGCTTGCCGCCGCCCAAAAGCCGACGCCGAACAGCCAAAGCCAGTTCAGACCCTGCGGTAGGACCGGGTCAAGTTCGGTGATGCCGCTGCCATTGGCCCAAAGCAGGATCGGCAGGCAGATCAGGCTTCCGGCGATGGAGGTGTGCAACTGTTGGGTCACCGGGTGCATCCCGGTGGCGATGGCTTGGGTGATCAGCATGTAGAAGGCAAAGCTGAACGCGGTGCCCAGCGGATAGAGCGCGGCGGTGCCGTAATGGGTGATTGAGGGCTGGATCACCAGCAAAGCCCCGGCAAAGCCAACGATAGAGGCTGCGATGCGACGCGGGCCGACCGGGTTGCCGAAGATCAGATAGCCGAGGATCAACAGGATGAACGGCTCGATGAACACGATGGCCAACGCGTCGGCGATCGGCATCACCTGCACGCCTGCAACGAAGCCATAGGTCGAGGCGATCAGAAAGACCGCGCGCAGGGTGATCAGGGCGGCGGTTTTGCCGCTCATCCGCAAAGGCACCCGCATCAGCAGGGCGATGGGCAGCATCAAAGCGCCTTGCACCAGAAAGCGGGCGGTGGTGATCTGGCCGACCGGGATCGCGGCGGTGGCAAGTTTCGAGGCGGTGTCGAGCAAAGGCGCCATCACACAAAACGCCAGCATCAGCAGGATGCCACGAAGGATGCGATCATTGTTCATAGGCAATGGTTAGCCCGGGCGACGTTCGGGTGTCGTGCCTAAAAGCGACCTCGCACGGCGCAGCAGATGCAGAAGTTGCTCTTTTGGAAATACTCACATGCAACCGCCATACGATGCTCACGGTCTCAATCTCATCGCGGCGGCAGCCCCTTCATCCCGGCGGGAGCCGGGGGAAGGGAAAACACGTGCCGCTTTGCGGCTCCGCCAGATCACCCTGTCAGCAGTTCGGCACATTGACAGCAAGGCCGCCGAGCGAGGTTTCTTTATACTTCTCATGCATGTCATTGCCGGTTTGGCGCATGGTCTCGATGCAGACATCCAGTGACACCAGATGCTCGCCGTCGCCGCGCAGGGCAAGACTGGCTGCCGAGACGGCTTTGATCGCCCCCAGACCGTTGCGCTCGATGCAGGGCACTTGCACCAGGCCCGCGACGGGATCGCAGGTCATGCCGAGGTGGTGCTCAAGTGCGATTTCGGCGGCGTTTTCAACTTGCATCACTGTGCCGCCCAACACGGCGGCGAGGGCGGCGGAGGCCATGGCGGCGGCAGAGCCGACCTCGGCTTGGCAACCACATTCAGCACCCGAAATGCTGGCGTTGTGTTTGCACAAGCCACCAATGGCCGAGGCGGTGAGCAGGAAATCAGCGATTTTCGAAGTGGACGCGCCGGGGACGTGGTCGAGGTAGTAGCGCAGCACCGCAGGCAACACGCCCGCCGCGCCATTGGTGGGGGCGGTGACAACCTGGCCGCCTGCGGCGTTTTCCTCGTTCACCGCCATCGCATAGAGGCTCATCCAGTCGTTGATGGTGTGCGGCGCGGTCATGTTCAAGCCGCGTTCGGCCAGCAAGGCATCGTGGATGCCTTTGGCCCGTCTGCGCACTTTCAAGCCACCCGGCAGGATGCCGGTACCTTCCATGCCGCGCGAGATGCAATCGTTCATCACTTGCCACAGCCGGGCGATGCCTTGGTCGATCTCGGCCTTGCTGCGGAATTTCAGCTCGTTGGCGAGTTTCATCTGGGCGATGGAAAGGCCAGACTCCTTTGCCATCGCCATCATTTCATCGGCGGTCTCGAACGGATAGGGCACATCGGCTTTGATCTTTGCTTTGCCAGCACCTGCCTCTGTCAACTCACCAGCACTCAGCACAAAGCCGCCGCCGATGGAATAGTAGGTTTCCTGCAAGATCACGTCGCCTTGCGCGTCGGTGGCCTTCAGCACCATGCCATTGGCGTGGCCGGGCAAAGCCGGGCCGTAGTCGAAGGCGAGGTCGGCTTTTGGGTTGAAGTGCAGGGGCGGCAGGCCGTCTGCATGGATGGTGTGTGTCTCGCTGATCGCCGCAAGCGTGGTTTCGGCTTTCGCGGCATCATAAGTGGCGGGGTGAAAGCCTGCGAGGCCAAGGATCGTGGCGCGGTCGGTGGCATGGCCAATGCCGGTGAAGGCGAGCGAGCCGTGCAAGGAGGCTTTGACGCCGCCGAATTTGAACGGCGAGGCACGCATCAGATCGAGAAAGCGGGCGGCGGCGACCATCGGGCCCATGGTGTGCGACGAGGACGGGCCGACGCCGACTTTGAACATGTCGAAAACCGAGAGGAACATAAGGCGGGTCCGATCAATAGGGGTTCGAGAACATCGTGCTGGCCAAGCCCTCGGCCTGCGCGCAGGTTTGTGCGGCTGGGCGGGTTTCCAAGGCAAGCAGGATTTTGTGCAAGGCGGGGTAGTCTTTGGCAGGGCAAGGCTCGGACAGCCAGCGCATCAGCACAGCGACATAATAGCCGAGGATGGAGGGCGCAGTCGATAGCCAGTCGGGGGCTTCCAATGCCACCATGTCGTCGAGGGTTTTCACCAGCGATTTGAGGGTGGTTTCGGCTTGGGCCTTGGCGGCTGCGGCGTTCTGATCGCCTGCGACGCGATGCGGGTAGTAATAGATCATCGCCACCGGATGCAGATTGCTGGAGGTGAAGAACAGCCATTTCAGGAATTGGCCGCGCTCGGGCGTGTTGGGGGCAGGCGCGAGTTTGCCTGCGATTTCGGACAGATGCAGCAGGATCGCGGCGGTCTCAAACATCGTGCCATCAGGGGTTTCCAGCGCGGGGATTTTGCCCAAGGGTTGCAGTTTGCGATAGCTGGGGCTGTCGAGCCCGCCGCCTTCGCGGTCAAGCGGGGCGATCTGGTAGGGCAGGCCGAGTTCTTCCAGCACCAGCCGGACGATCAGGGCTGCCGAGTCGGGGGTGTGGTGCAGGACATACATCGCGGGCTCCTCATTTCGCGGCAGTATGGCGCAAGGCGCGGCGGAAGCCATGCAAAAACCGACACTATTTGGTGTGCAGCGGCGGAGGGGCGTTGGTTCTGTAGCAGCATGTTTGGCGTTGACGTGCGGGGGGGTTTCACACCCCCGCACCCCCGTGGAGTATTTTCGCCAAGATGAAAGCAAATTTTAGATAAGTTTTAGCGAGTTGCGGGTGGCTCGCCTTGTCAGGGCTAGCCGAAGAAATCCCACAGCAGTTTCAGGTTCAGCGCGATGATCACCACAGCGATCAGGATGGCCAAGGCGACCAGCCAGCGCGGGGCGGCGAGGGCACCCATTTTGGCGCGGTTTGCGGTGAACATCACCAAGGGCACCACGGCGAAGGACAGTTGCAGCGACAGGATGACTTGCGTCAGGATCAGCAGACGGCCGGTGCCTGCGCTGCCGTAATAGATGGTGACGCCAGCGGCTGGGATAATGGCGATGGCGCGGGTGATCAGGCGGCGCAGCCATGGCGGCAGGCGGATTTGCAGGAAGCCTTCCATCACGGCCTGGCCTGCAAGCGTGGCGGTGACGGTGGAGTTCAGCCCGCAGGCCAGCAGGGCGATGGCGAACAGGCTGGGGGCAATACCGGAGCCGAGCAATGGGCCTAAAAGTTCGTGGGCATCGCCGAGTTCTGCAACCTCGGTCTTGCCCACCGCATTGAACGAGGCAGCGGCGAGGATCAGGATTGAGGCGTTGATCAGCAGCGCGAAAGTCAGGGCGACGGTGCTGTCGATGGTGGCGAATTTTAGCGCCTCACGCTTTTCCTCGATACTGTCGCCGTAATTGCGGGTTTGTACGATGGCGGAGTGCAGGTAGAGGTTGTGCGGCATCACGGTAGCGCCAAGGATGCCGAGCGCGAGATACAGCATTTCGGGGTTGCGCAGGATCTCGGTGGTGGGCGCGAAGCCTTTGATCACGTCTGACCAGATCGGGTCAGCCATAGCGATTTGCAGGCCAAAGCAGACGGCGATGACGCCCAGAAGGGTGATGATGAAAGCCTCAAGCCAGCGAAAGCCTTTGGTCTGCAACCACAAGATCAGAAACACATCCAGAGCGGTGATCAGGACGCCAAGTTCCAGCGGGATGCCGAACAGCAGGTTCAGGCCGATGGCGGTGCCGATCACCTCGGCTATATCGGTGGCGATGATGGCGATTTCTGCGGCCAGCCAGAGCGGGATCGACACAAAACGCGGGAAGGCGTCGCGGCAAGCTTGCGCAAGGTCACGTCCCGAAGCGATGGCAAGGCGGGCGCAGAGCGATTGCAGCACGACGGCCATCAGGTTGGAAATCAGCGCCACCACCAGCAGGGTGTAGCCGAATTTGGAGCCACCCGCGAGCGATGTCGCCCAGTTGCCGGGGTCCATATAGCCGACCGCGACCATATAGCCGGGGCCAAGGAAAGCGGCGAAGCGGCGCCATGTGCCTTTCGGCAGTTGCACGCTGCGGTGAACGTCAGCGAGAGGAGCATCCCCACGGGGTTGCCTCCAGTCGTTGCGGAGATCGAAGAAGGAATTCATGATGGCTTTCTGACATTGAGAATTATTCGCAATGTAGCTTTGCGGGCCAGTCTGTCAAGGGCCAAGTGATTCCCCTCTCGCCCCCTCGGCTTGCTTTGCCTATAAGGGCGCAACAGCCCAAGGACCCCGCGCCCCAGTGGGTACATCAGAGTGGGCGCATCAGACTGAGGAAATCTTATGCCAGCCGATCTTTCCCCCATCGACAAAGCCAAATTCGTGGCCGCCAAACGGGCGGTGGATTTCATTGAAAATGGCATGAAGGTGGGCTTAGGCACCGGATCGACTGCCGCATGGATGGTGCGCTGTCTGGGCGAGCGGGTGCGTGAGGAGGGGTTGAAGATTGTTGGCGTTCCGACCAGCACCCGCACTGCCGAACTGGCGCGGCAGGTTGGCATCCATGTCACCTCACTCGATGAGGCGAAATGGCTGGACGTGACGATTGATGGCGCGGATGAGTTTGACCAGAACCTTGCGCTGATCAAGGGCGGCGGTGCGGCACTGCTGCAAGAAAAGATTGTGGCGACGGCTAGCGATCTGATGATCGTGATCGCCGATGCGGCGAAGGAAGTGCAGCAGCTGGGGGCGTTTGCGCTGCCGATTGAGATCATTCCGTTCGGCTGGCAGACCTCGAAAGCGTTGGTTGAGGAAATGCTGGTGTCGATGGATGTGCTGGCGCGCGATGTGACCCTGCGAATGAATGGCGACCGCCCGTTGGTGACGGACGAGAGCAATTACATTCTGGACCTGCATCTAAAGCGGATCGGCAACCCGCGCCAACTGGCCTTGGTGTTGAACCAGATTCCGGGCGTGGTTGAAAACGGGCTGTTCATAGATATCTGTGACATTGTGATCATTGGCCACGGCGACGGCCGGGTGACGGTGCGCGATATCAACTCGGGGTCGGAAACCGACGACCGGATTATCTTCGCGCCGACGGATAATATCTTCGCCGATTTAGGGGAGTAATTTGGGGTTAGTGGTTGAGCGAAAGCGGAGCGTCAGCAGGCTGCTATGTGCGATGGCGTGCTTCTCAGGGCTTATTGCTTTGCTTGTAGTCACACAAGCCTTGCGGCATGGCTTCGCTGATGGTGTAGGCCCGACGATGCTTCCTGTTTTGATGACGGTCGGCCTTATTTATATGACACGTCGTGGGGCAGTGCTGGCTGAACTGGACGATGAAAGACTCAGCATCGTCAGGCCATGGTATGGCGAAGATGTGATGGTCTGGCAGAATTTGAAGCGGGTGCGCTTGCTTCCTTTCAACAGAGCCGTTTTTCTGACTTACCGAAATCAACACGACATCAAAAGGCACTGGCTTTTTACCAGAGGGCAAACAGACGATGGCGTTTATTATGAAGTAGTGGAGATGATCCGAGAGTGCAGACCGGATTTGTTTAAGGCCAAGGCCACCGAAATGAGGACATCATGACTTTTGACTACGATCTTTTCGTCATCGGCGGTGGCTCGGGCGGGGTGCGGGCGGCGCGGATTGCGTCTGCCGAGGGTGGCGCGAAGGTGGCTTTGGCCGAGGAAAGCCGGATGGGTGGCACTTGTGTGATCCGGGGCTGTGTGCCGAAGAAGCTGATGGTGTTTGCGTCCGAGATGCCCGAGGCGGTGGCGGATGCGCGGGCCTACGGTTGGGATGCCTCGGTGGGGGCGTTTGACTGGGGGCGGTTTCGCGGCGCGCTGGAGCGCGAATTGGATCGGCTGGAAGGTGCCTATCGCAGCACGCTATTGAACGCGGGGGTGGTGATTTATGATGCCCGCGCGGTGGTGGTCGATCCGCATCGGGTGCGGTTGGCTTCCGGTGAGGAGTTCAGCGTCAAGCATATCCTGGTGGCCACTGGCGGGCGGCCATTTGTGCCGGAGGTGCCGGGCGGTGAGTTGGCAGTGACCTCGAATGAGATGTTCCACCTTCCGGCTTTGCCGAAGCGGGCGTTGGTGGTGGGCGGCGGCTATATTGCGTCCGAGTTCGCCTGTATCCTGCGCGGCTTGGGCGTGCAGGTGACGATGATGTATCGCGGGGCGTCAATTTTGCGCGGCTTTGATGATGAGGCGCGGGGGATGGTGGCCGGTGCGATGGTGGCGCGCGAGATTGATATTCAGTGCGGCGTGGATGTGGCGCGGCTGGAGAAGGCGGCGGGCGGGATTTTGGCGCAGGGCACCGATGGTCGGGCACAGGAGTTCGATCTGGTGATGTATGCCACAGGCCGCAAACCCAACTCGGGCGGGATGGGGCTGGAGGCTTTGGGCGTGGGGATTGGCGCGCGTGGGCAGGTTCTGGTGGATGAGTGGTCGCAGACTGCGGTGCCGTCGATCTATGCGGTGGGGGATGTGACGGATCGGATCAATCTGACTCCGGTGGCGATCCGCGAGGGGCATGCCTTTGCCGATACGGTGTTTCGAGGGGTGCCGACCAAGGCGGATCACGAGTTGGTGGCCTCGGCGGTGTTCACGCAACCGGAATTGGGCTCGATTGGTTTGTCCGAGCAAGCGGCTGTTGGCCTGAATTCTGCTGAAGGTCAGCGGCCGATTGAGATTTTCAGCGCCAATTTCCGCCCGATGCGCAGCCTGTTCGCCGGGCGGACAGAGGCGCGGGTGCTGATGAAACTGGTGGTGGATCAGGCCAGCCAACGCGTTCTCGGCTGCCATATCGTCGGGCCGGGGGCGGGCGAGATGATCCAGCTTGCGGCGATCGCGATCAAGATGGGGGCCACCAAGGCCGATTTTGACCGCACCGTGGCGGTGCATCCGACAGTGTCGGAAGAACTGGTGACGATGCGAAAGCCGGTAAGAGTGGTCTGATGCGGCAATTTGCGCGGTCTATCTGCTTGATTTTCGTCCATTCATGCCCAATTCAGTTAGTAACGTAACAAGACGAAAGGTTGATCAATGGCGGGTAGTGGCGGCCCTTGGGGCGGAAATGGCGGTTCTGGTGGGGATGACCGGAATGGCCAGCGGCCAGAGGGCGAGCGTCCGGGGCAGCGTCCGGGTGGGCGCAAACCGGGCGAGGGTCCGCAGATGCCCGAGATTGACGAGCTGATGAAGAAGGGCCAGGAACATCTGCGCGTGCTGGTGGGCGGGCGTGGCGGTGGCAATGGCCGTGGGCCTGCGGGTGGCGGCGGGCCGGGTGGTGCTTTGTTCACCAAGCAGGGCGTGGCGCTGGGCGTGATTGTGGCGCTGGGCGTTTGGGTCTATGCCTCTGCCTACTCGGTGAAGCCGGAAGAACAAGCGGTGACGCTGATGCTGGGCAAGTCCAGCGGTGTGACCGAAGAAGGTCTGCATTTCGCGCCTTGGCCAGTGATGACGGCGGAAATCGTTGAAGCGCGCAAGCAGCGCACCACCGATATCGGCAACGGCGCGGCGGGCGAGTTGGACAATGGTCTGATGTTGACCCGCGATCAGAACATCGTCGATATCGAGTTTCAGGTGGTTTGGAACATTTCTGATCCGTCGAAATTCCTGTTCAACTTGGCGGACCCTGAGGACACCATCCGTGCGGTTTCCGAATCTGCGATGCGCGATATCATTGCGCGGTCGGAGTTGTCGCCTGTGTTGAACCGCGACCGGGGCGTGATCGCTGCGGAAGTAACGGCGGCCATTCAAGGCACGCTGAACAGCTATGATGCCGGGATCAATGTGATCCGGGTGAACTTCGACAAGGCCGATCCGCCGCGCGAAGTCATCGACAGCTTCCGCAAGGTGCAGGCAGCACAGCAAGAACGCGACCGTTTGGAAAAAGAAGCCGATGCTTACGCCAACACGATTGGCGCGGCCTCGCGCGGTCAAGCGGCGCAACTGTTGGAAGACGCGCGCGGCTATCAGGCGCAGGTGGTGAACAACGCCGAAGGTGAAGCGAGCCGCTTCTCGTCGATCTATGCGGAATATGTGAAAGCGCCGGAGGTGACGCGCAAGCGGATGTATCTGGAAACCATGGAGAAAGTGCTGGGCGGGATGAATAAGGTCATTCTGGATGGCGTCTCTGGCCAAAACGGGCAGGGCGTTCTGCCCTATCTGCCGCTGGAGGGCCTGAACAAACCTGCAACCCCAACCGGAGGGTCGAACTGATGCGTCCGATCTATATTCTTCCCGGCCTGATCCTTGTGGGGGCCTTGCTGTTGTCTTCGGTGTTCATCGTGGATGAGCGTGAAAAAGTGCTGGTTTTGCAGTTTGGTGAAGTGAAGCAGGTGGTGGACAAGCCCGGTCTGGGCTTCAAAATTCCCTTCGTGCAAGAGGTTTACCGCTACGACGACCGCATCCTTGGCCTGCCGACGCAGCCGTTGGAAGTCACACCGCTGGATGATCGCCGTTTGGTTGTCGATGCCTTTGCGCGCTGGCGGATCGTTGATCTGGAAGCGTTCCGGCGCGCGGTGGGTTCGGGTGGGGTCGAGGCTGCGCGCAGCAACCTTGACAAGATCATCAACGCCGAAATTCGCGAGGTTCTGGGTGGGGTCAACAGCCAGAAGGTGCTGTCGGAAGACCGCACGTCACTGATGAACCAGATCCGCGATAACTCGCGCGCCAAGGCGGCGGGGCTTGGGGTGGATGTGATTGACGTGCGGCTGACGCGCACCGATCTGCCGGAACAGAACCTTGAGGCCACCTTCGCGCGGATGCGGGCCGAGCGGGACCGGGAAGCGGCAGACGAGATCGGCCGTGGTAACGAAGCCGCCCAACGGGTGCGGGCCGCGGCGGAACGCTCTAAGGTTGAGATCGTCTCGCAGGCGGGCAAAGAGGCCGAGGTCATTCGCGGCGAGGCCGATGCAAAACGCAACGCAATTTATGCCGAAGCGTTTGGCAAAGACCCCGAGTTCTTTGCATTTACCCGCTCGTTGACCTCGTATGAGCGGGCGTTGCAGTCGGGGAATTCCTCGATGGTGATGCAGCCGGACAGCGAGTTCTTTGACTATCTGCGCAGCGAGAAGCCTCCGGTTGCTGCCGCGACGCCAGCGACAGGCGCGCAAGCAACCACTGCGCCTGCACCTGCCGCGACGCAGCCGTAACCGGCGCGATCAAGTTGATTGAAAGGGCTGGTGCTTGACGCCGGCCCTTTTGTTTTGCGGCGAGGATTGGCGCAATCTGCCGATAGCCCTTGCACGCAGCCTCACGCAGGTGACAAATTCATTCACGCAGGGTTGAGGCGGCGCGATCTGGTTTGCATTGCGTATTTTGGCCCCTAAATGAATATGCGGATGTGATCCGATGCGGCGGGCGATGTGGATCGCGCCCCGCACTACGAAAAGGAGTTCGGACGTGCTTCAACTTATCAATGCCCGTAATGTTTTGAGTGGGCGCGCGCTGACTGTTCCAGCAATCGCCAGCCCCAAGCGTCCCCGGCTGATGCTGGCGCTTGGTCTGGGTCTGTCAATGGCGCTGGCCGCTGGCCCCGCGCATCAGGCGCTGGCGTTCGGTGCGCCTGACAGCTTTGCCGATCTGGCCCAGCAAATCAGCCCCTCGGTCGTCAACATCACCACATCCTCGATGGTAGCCTCTGCCACCGATGGCGGGCCGATGGTGCCGCCGGGCTCGCCGTTTGAGGATTTCTTCAAGGATTTCATGGACCAGAACGGCCATGGCGGCAACGAGCCGCAACGCTCGGAAGCCTTGGGTTCGGGTTTTGTGATCTCGGCGGACGGCTATATCGTGACGAATAACCACGTCATCGAGGGCGCGGATGATATTGAGATTGAATTTTTCTCGGGCAAGAAACTGAAAGCCAAGCTGGTCGGCACCGACCTGAAAACCGACATCGCCGTGCTGAAGGTCGAAAGCCCCGAACCGCTGCCGTTTGTAGCGTTTGGCAATTCGGATGCGATGCGGGTCGGTGATTGGGTGATGGCGATGGGCAACCCGCTGGGGCAGGGATTCTCGGTGTCTGCCGGGATCGTCTCGGCGCGTGGGCGCGAGTTGAACGGCGCGTATGACGACTTTATCCAGACAGATGCGGCGATCAACAAGGGCAACTCGGGCGGGCCGCTGTTCAATATGGAGGGGCAGGTTATCGGCGTGAACACCGCCATTCTGTCGCCAACGGGCGGCTCGATTGGCATTGGCTTCTCGATGGGCTCGAACGTGGTGGCGCATGTGGTGGACCAGTTGAAACAGTTCGGCGAAACCCGGCGCGGCTGGCTTGGCGTGCGAATCCAAGACGTGACGCCGGATGTGGCGGAAGCGATGGGTCTGACCGAGGCGAAGGGCGCGTTGATCACCGACGTGCAGGAGGGCCCGGCGAAAGCGGGCGGCATGTTGGCGGGCGATGTGATCCAGACCTTCAACGGTAAGGAAATCACCGATGTGCGCAGCCTGACCCGCACCGTGGCCGATAGCCCGATTGGCGAGGAAGTGCCCGCCGTGGTGCTGCGTGATGGCAAGCAGCAGACCTTGCAGATCAAGCTGGGGCGCCGCGAAACCGATGAGGCCGGCAAGCCGGTGCCTGCGGCGCAGAAGGACACGCCGGTCGAGCCGCAAAAGGCCGAAGTGCTGGGGCTGACTTTGGTTCCGGTAGACGCGCAGGTGGCCAAGGATCTCAAGCTGCCTGCGGGGGCGACCGGGCTTGCGGTCACCCATGTCGATGCGACGTCGGAGGCCTCTGAAAAGGGCGTCACGCCGGGCGATCTGATCGTCGAAGCGGGACAGCAGAAAGTGATCAGCATCAGCGATCTGCAAGACCGTCTGTCCGAGGCGAAAGCGGCAGGGCGCAAGTCGATCCTGCTGTTGGTACGCCGCGAGGGCGATCCGCGGTTCGTGGCGCTGTCGGTCGAGTAAACCTATCGCCACGCGGTCTATCCAACACCAAATCCTCTCAATGCGCGCCACACCCGGCGCGCATTTTGCTTTTGAAATACCACTGCAATAAACCGCAAAACGGCGCGATCATAACCTGTGACCACTATATGTTGTGTAAAATGCCTTTGATGTTGACGTAAAGCACAAGTCATTCCCCGCTGGGAAGATTATCGCTGGCTGCTGAAACGTGTCTGGCCAAGCGCAGAGGGCCGGACAGGATCAGGTCTTATGGCTGGTCCCCGTCTCTGCACCAATCCAGCGCTTTGGCAACAAACGGGCTTGCGCGCGTGCGCCTAAGGCAAAGCCGGTGCAGGTGATCAAAGCGCAGGTTGCATAGGCGAGGGCTGCGATGGTCAGGATGGTCAGCGGGCGCTGGGCAAGCATCCGCGCCGTATCAGCCGGGTTTTGCCCGATCCAAAGCCGCAGGGCGATGCCGTGCAGCAGCAAGATGATCAGCGCCAGCAGCGCAAACCACGCGCCATAGGCCAGCACGGGCTTGATCCCGGCGGGCGTTTGGTGGCGGCTGACCCAAGCGCTGCCACAGAAGCGGGCGGCGACCAGCAGCGGCAGCACGACGACAAGCGCCACACTGAAGCTGAGTTGGGCGCGAATCACCGCCTCGAACATGGTCAGCAAGGCGATGCAGGCCGCGGCGGTGAGCACCAGCACAAGGATGAAGCGCAGCGAAAGCCGGGTCCGCATCGCCTAGCCAATCTCAAACAGCAGCCGGGTGCGGAACGACAGCATCCAGTCGGCGCGCTCAATGGCCATGGCATGACCGGGCGCGGTTTGCATGGTGTCGAGCAGTTTCAGCAGTTTGGTCTCGATGTGATCCAGCGCATAGGCACGGTCATCACGCGCACGGTGCAGCGCCATCGGGTCTTCGGCATCAAACAAACCGCCGCCCATCGCCCCCGAGACATGAAACATCCGGGCGATGCCGATGGCACCCAAAGCCTCTAGCCGGTCCGCGTCTTGCAGCACGCGGGCCTCGGCAGTCATCGGAGTGATTGCGGCGGAAAAGCTGTGCGCGGCAATGGCATGGCCGACGGCAGATAGTTTGGCCTCGGGAAAGCCATCCAAGCGCAGGAAATGGCAGGCGGCTTCGGCAGACAACGTTGAGGCGCGGGCGCGCTCGGGGTGGGATTTTGGCAGGTTGACCAGATCATGGAACATGCAGGCGGCGAGCAGGATTTGCAGATCGCAAGGCTCATCCATCGCGATCAGCTGTGCCCGCGCCCAAACCCGCCGCAGATGGCCCAGATCATGCGCGCCATCCGCCGGGTGGGCACACCATTGCCGGGTGACTTCGGCCTCGTAGCGGGTTTGGGCGGCGGGTAAGGTCATATTTTTGAGACATCCGTTGCGATGATGCCAAGCTCTTTGGCGGCAGAAAGCGAAAGTTCGGGGCTGTCAAGACCGCGTGCGGCTTGGAACTGCCGAATGGCTTCCGAGGTGGTGGCATCCATCACCCCGGTGACCGGGGCCATATAAAGCCCCCGCGCTTTCAGCGCCCGTTGCAGGGTGGCTATAAAATTCACCGTCATATCCTGCGGGCAGGGCGCGCGGAACCAGACCTCTTCATGGTCTTGCAGCAAACGCTGATGGGTCTTTGTCTGATAGGTGGCAGGAGAGGTCACTTTGCCAAGCGCATCGCGCTGCTCATCGGTGACAACAAGCTGCTCGGTGGTGGTTTCAATCACGGCGGGGGTGGTGTCTTTCGACCAGCACGCGCCTTCAGACTGCGGCGGGCGCGCACCTTCCTTCAAGCGCACAAGATCAATGCCAAGATTGCCGACGACGGGGGCTGCCACCGAGACCTGCTGGGTACAGCCAGCCAAAATCAGCGCCCAGCCAAAAATCAGCGCCCAGACAAAAATCAGACGAAAAATCATGCCATGCCCGTATTTTGCCCCGGTTGCTCCGGGTCCTGTTGCGGCAAAGCTTAACCGCAAACCGTGGCTGTGCAAAGATGCTTGGGGGCAGGGTGCTGCGGGTGATCGGCGGGGGTGACGGAATTGCACCGAACTGTGACGGTGCTGCACTGGCAAATGCTCTGGCTTTGGCCTATGTCGGCGACAGAGCCGTTGGGCATAAAGCAACAGGGACAGCAGCATGGCGAAAATCGTATACGTCGAATTTGGTGGCAAGGAACACGTGGTCAACGTCGCAAACGGCCTGACCGTGATGGAAGGCGCGCGCGACAATGGCATTCCGGGGATTGAGGCCGATTGCGGCGGGGCCTGCGCCTGTTCGACCTGCCATGTTTATATTGATCCGGCTTGGGTGGACAAACTGCCCAAGAAGGATGCGATGGAAGAGGATATGCTGGATTTCGCATGGAATCCCAATCCGGTAACATCGCGCCTGACCTGCCAGATCAAGGTGAACGATGCCTTGGACGGTCTGCGCGTGCAAATGCCGCAAAAGCAGATCTAGAGCGGCTTACGTTGATGTTTCTAAGCCAGATAAAACGCAAATCGCTTTAAGCATTTGCTCTTTTCGAAATACTCTGGGGGTAGGCCACTTTGGCCTAGGGCCAATGTGGTTTTTGGGGGCGAGCCCCCAATGAAATTCGTTTTTCTATGAATTTCGACTTCTGCTCAGAATGGATGCGGCTCAGTACGGATGTGCTTGGCCGTCCCAGGTCTCAAAACACCCGGTTGTCGCCAGCGACAAGGCGGCAAAGCGGGCGGCGAGGCCCAGTGCGGATTGCGCCTCGGTGATATCCGCGCTCGCACCGCCCATATCGGTCTGCACCCAGCCGGGGTGATAGATGCCCACCGCGATGCCTTGCGCTTTCAGATCGCTGGCCAGATTGCGGCCAAGGTTCAGCGCTGCGGCTTTTGAGGCGCGGTAGATATAGCTGCCGCCGGGGGCGGTGGTGTCAGAGGCCATTTGCGAGGAAATGATCGCGATTTTGCCCTGCGCACGACGTAGGGCAGGCAGCAGGGCTTGGATGGTCAGGAACACGCCGACGACATTGGTGTTGAAGCCCTCGGCCCAAAGTGCGGGGGCATAGCCGTCATCCAAGCGCTGACCGCGATCTGGGTAGACCCCGGCGTTGCAGATCAAAAGATCAAGGCTGTCAATGCTTTGTCCCAAGGCGTGCTGGGCCGCGGCATCGGTCACATCCAGCGTTCTCAGCCCCGGCGCAGGCTTGCGGGCGGTGCCGATCACCACCGCACCCGCCGCTTGGTAATGCTGCAGCAAGGCGCGGCCGATGCCTCGGGTTGCTCCGGTGATCAGGGTGGTCATCAGTTGGTCTTTCGCGGCGGCATGAACGGCAACGGGGCCACCGGCACACCGTCTTCGATCAAAGCCCGAGCCTCGGCAGGTTTGGCCTCGCCATAAATCGCGCGTGGGTCGATGTCGCCGTCATGCATCCGGCGGGCTTCCGCGGCGAAGTTCAGCCCGACATATTCCGAGTTGGCCTCAACCTGACGGCGCAATTCGGCCAGTGCGGCTTCCAGTTCGGTTGCAGGCGCGCTGAGTTTCGGCTTGATCGCAGCCTCACCTGCGTTGCGGGCGGGACGCACAGCCGGGGCCATCAGGGTTTTCTCGATGGTGGTATCGCCGCAGATCGGGCAGCTGATCCGGCCCGCACCAGCCAAGCTTTCATAGCCTGCGGCAGACTGAAACCAGCTGTCAAAACCGTGGAACTTGCTGCACCGAAGGGAATAGCTGATCATGCCTGAGCCAAAACTGCGTACGGTCTTTACCTAAGCAGGCTGCGCTGCTTTTCAAGCCGTTGCAAGCACTTGCTCGACCACCAGTTCTGGCGGTTCGGTGATGAAATTGGCGCTGAGGCCCATCAGCACCTGACGCAACTGCGGCTCGTTCACCTTGCGGGCGGCTTTCTCGGCAGCAAACCACTTGCGCCGCCGCTCATTGCGTTCGGGGAATTTGTCGACCAGTTCCGAGACACGCAAAGCAAACACTTGCACCGCACATTCGCAGCTGCGTCTGGGGGTCAGCAATTTGACATAGTTGAACAGCCCGATCGCGGTTTCGGCGATCTCACCGCACACGCCGGCTTCTTCCCAGGCTTCTTGTTGCGCGGCCTCGGACGGCGAGCGTTGGTCCATCGGCCAACCTTTGGGAATCACCCAGCGCCCGGTATCGCGGCTGGTGATCAACAGCACCTCAACCTTGCCGCGATGCATGCGCCAGCAGATCGCGCCATATTGCAACGGGCAAGCGGTCACCTCGTCCAAAGGCGTTATGGCAAGGGTTTGGTTCATCTGCATCGGCCTTCACTCGTACATTATAAAGTTGCGGTTCTTCAGAGCCGCATTCAAGAGTATCTATCGCATATTCTGTATGATTTGCATAGCATTGCAACGGGTTCCTTAGTCAAAACCTGTTACACAAGCGTTACAATTAGGTAGCGACGGTCAAAAAGGCGGGAATGGCAGTGACTGCCGCATTGTTCATCGGATCAGAGATTTATCGCGGTTCCAGCTATGGCGGCGCGCATCCGTTGCGGGTGCCGAGGGTGTCGACGGTGATGGATCTGGCGCGGGCTTTGGGCTGGCTGGAGGGGCGCTATCGGACCAGCCCGCGCGCCAAGCCAGCGGCGCTTTGGGCGTTTCACACGGCAGAGTATATTGCGGCCTTGCAGGTGGCAGAGGCGGGGAACATCGCGGCTGCGGCAATGGCGCGGCATCACATCGGCACTTTGTCCAATCCGATCTTTCCGCAGATTTACCGCCGTCCGGCGACGGGGGCGGGTGGGGTGTTGCTGGCAGCCGAATTGTTGGCTGCGGGCGGTGCGGTGCATGTGCCGGGCGGCGGCACGCATCATGGAATGCCCGACCGCGCCAATGGCTTTTGCTATCTGAATGATCCGGTGCTGGCGATCATGGCGTTGCGTCGGATGGGCCTGCGGGTGGCTTATGTCGATCTGGATGCGCATCATTGCGATGGGGTAGAATTTGCCTTTGCCGGGGTGCCGGAGGTGCTGCTGATCTCGGTGCATGAGGAAGCGCGTTGGCCGCTTACCGGGGCCTTGGGGGTGGCTGGGGGGAATTGCGTCAACCTTCCCCTGCCTGCGCAGTATAACGACACTGAGGCGCGGCTGGTGCTCCATGAGATGATCTTGCCACGTTTGCAGGCGTTTGCGCCGCAGGTGATCGTGCTGCAGGCTGGGGCGGATGCATTGCAGGAAGACCCCTTGTCGCGGCTGGCCTTGTCGAACAACGCTTATGTCGAGGCGTTGCGGGCGATCAAGGTGTTGGCGCCTCGGCTAATGTTGCTGGGCGGCGGCGGCTATAATCCCTGGTCGGTGGGGCGGTGTTGGACGTTGTTGTGGGCGGAGTTGTCGGGCCAACCGGTGCCCGATCTGTTGCCCGAGGCGGCGCAGGCGGTGTTGCAGGCTTTAAGTTGGGGCGGTGGCGGGCGGCCTTTGCCTGCGCCCGTGCTGCTGACCACTTTGCGGGACGTGCCGCGTGAGGGGCCGATCAGAGATGAGTTGCGCGCGAGGGTGGCGGTTTTGGCGCGGGCTTAGGCCGGGTTTCGCAGCCTCTGGGTGCCTCAAGTTGCGGTTTGTGCGGCCTTGCGGTAAGCCGAGCCAACCCCAAGCCGGAGAAACCCGTGTCAGAAACTGCTGTGCCAACTCCGCGTGTGAAGGTCGCCTGCATCACCACGGTGCGCAATGACCGGATATTTCTGCGCAAGTGGATTAACTATTATGGCGGAAATTTCGGGCGGCAATCGCTGTTTGTGATCATTGACGGCTTGGATGAGACGATCCCTGCCGGGTTTGAGGGCGTGAACTTTCTGCATCTGCGTCACCGCGACTGGGCGGCAGAAATCTCTAACACGCCGATGCGGCGGGTGGTGATGGAGCATAACCGCTCCCGCGCAATTTCCGATCTGGCGCGGACGTTGTGGCGCTACGATTACGATGCAGTGATTGCGACGGATGTCGATGAGTTTCTGGTAGCGGACCCCGCGCGGCATGCCAGTTTGAACGCGTTCATTCAGGGCCATCAGGCGCGGACATCGACTTTGTCGGGGCTGGGCTTGGATGTGGTGCAGGATCTGAAATCGGAACCTGCGATTGATCCGTCGCAGCCGTTTCTGGCGCAAAGGCGAGCGGCCGTCGTCTCAAACGCCTACACCAAACCGGTTCTGGCGTTTAAACCTGTGACATGGGGCGCGGGCCTACACCGCGTCAAACGGCGGAATTTCCACATCCATCCTGATCTCTACATGTTCCACTTCGGCATGATTGATTATGAAACAGCGATGGGCCGCGCCAATGATCCGAACCTGATCGCCGCAGGCTGGGGGCCACATATGCAGCGGCGCGAGGTTTTGTTTCGGATGGTCGAGGCCGCGACTGCGGTCGAGGGCGAGCCTTTGTTTGAAGGCTTCCGCCGTCGCCTGACTTGGGTGCGCAGGCCTTTGGCGTGGAATAAGCCCGCGAAACTGCCGGGGCCGCCGGTGGTGATGATCCCAGAGCGGCTGAGGGCGGTGCTTTGAGCGACCCGATTGATGCGGTGCTGACTTGGGTGGACGGCGAAGACCCTTTGCATGTGGCCAAGCGCAAGGTCTATGATCCGGGGTTTGGGGCTGCGGGGGTAGAGGCCACGCGTTTTGCCAGCCGCGACGAGATTCGCTTTAGCCTGATGGCCCTGCTGAAATTCGCGCCTTGGCTGCGGCAGGTTCATATCGTCACTGACGGGCAAATTCCCAGCGTGGTGCAAGAGTTATGGGCTGACCCTGCCATGCGCGCCCGGGTAAAGATCGTCGATCACGCGGTGATCTATCGCGGCCATGAGGCTTTGTTGCCGATCTTTTCGGGCCGCACGATTGAAACCGCGCTCTATCGCATCCCCGATCTGGCGGAGCGCTATATTTACCTGAACGATGATTTTTTCTTGATCCGCCCAGTGCAGCCCGCTGATTTCTTTACGCAAACCGGACCCGTGCTGCGCGGCCACTGGATGACGCGGGCCTATGGTTTGGTGCCATGGCTGCAACTGGCCGTGGGGCGGCTGAAAGGCCGGGGCAAAAATTGGCAGCCGGTGGGGTTCAAGCTGCAACAGTTGCGCGCGGCGCGGCTGGTCGGCTGGGGTTTGCGGTTTTTCAGCATCGGTCATACGCCTCATCCTTTGCGCCGCTCGACCTTGCAGCGGTTTGAGGCGGCACATCCGGGTGTGATCGAGGCGAATATGGCACCGCGCTTCCGGCATGGCAGCCAGTTTAACCCGGCGAGTTTGGCCAATCATCTTGAACTGGCGGCGGGGACAGCCAGCATAGCGGCGTCGGACAACACCGTCTATTTCCGCGCTGATGTCGATAAGCCGCAGCGCATCGCTGAAAAGCTCGCTGAGGCGGACTCGCGCGATGATGCGCTGTTCATCTGCGTCAACAGTCTCGATCAGGCATCGCCGCAGGTGCAGGCGGATATTCTGGGCTTCCTGCGGCGGCGGATTCTATAGCGCTTAAAGCTGCGGCGGACGCTTGCCGGGCCAATCGGTGGCCAGATGATAGGCCTGCCCCATCGCCAATATCTTGGCATCCGCCCCCACCGGCCCCGCAATCGTCATCCCCATCGGCAGGCCACTCGCATTAAACCCCACCGGCACGTTCAACGCGGGCAGGCCGATCAGGCTGACCGGGATCACCACTTCCATCCAGCGGTGATAGGTGTCCATCGCATGGTCGTTGATGCTTTGCGGCCAGCGCCACTCCACCGGGAACGGCCAGACTTGGGCGGTCGGCAGAATAACGGCGTCATATTTGCTGAACAGGCGGGCCATATGGGCGTAGTAGCGGCTGCGGATCGTGCTGGCTTCATAGACGGCCTGCGCCGTCAGGCCGCGTCCCTGTTCGATTTCCCAAATGGTTTCGGGTTTCAGCTGCAGGCGCTTGGCCGGATCGTCGTAAAGCGGCTTCATGCCACCCGCGTTCAGCATCGCGCGCAGGGTGGTCCACGCCTGCCACAGCTTCTCAGCCGGGAAGGGCGCGGCGATGGCTTCAACCTTGGCACCCTGATCAGTGAACACCCGAAGGCCGGTTTCGCAGAGGTCGAGAATCCCTCGCTCGAATTGATACGCACCACCCCAATCGCCGAGCCATGCGATGCGTTTGCCTTTCAGGTCGGTGGCAAGCTGGCTGGCAAAATTGCTGCCCGCGCGGCCAAATGGCACTTCCGGGTTCACCCCGGCCTGCACCGTCAGCAGGTTCGCGACATCTTCCACAGTGCGCGCCATCGGCCCTTCGGTCGCCAAAGTCGCCATATGGGTGTCGCCTTCGGCATCCCCCGGCACCAAGCCCCAAGAGGGCCGAAAGCCGTAGACATTGCAAAACGCCGCCGGGTTTCGCAACGACCCCATCATATCCGAGCCATCCGCGACAGGCACCAGCCGCGCGGTCAGTGCTGCTGCCGCACCGCCCGAAGAACCGCCTGCGGTCACAGCCAGATCATAGGGATTTCGGGTGACGCCATGCACCGGGTTGAAGGAATGGCTGCCATGGCCCCATTCCGGCGTGTTGGTTTTGCCGATGAAGATCGCGCCTGCCGCGCGCATCCGGGCAGCCAGCAGATCGTCCTTCGCGGGGATGAAATCGGCAAACAAAGGTGAGCCATAGGTGGTGCGTAAGCCCTTGGTGGCGCAGAGATCTTTCACCGCAAGCGGCAGGCCGTGCAGCCAGCCTGCGGGCGTGGCATCATCGGCGCGCTTGGCCTCGGCCAGCAATTCATCGCGATCCCGCAGCGAAATCACCGCGTTTATCGCCGGATTGACCGCTGCGATCTGGTCGAGATGTGCTGCCATCACTTCAGAGGGGGCCACCTTGCGGGCGGCAATCATCCGCGACAACTCGGAGGCTGACAACTCATGCAATGCCAATGTGGTCATCCTCTGGCTCAACTCCCCCAAGGCGTTATGCGGGGGGAGGTTTGGAGGGGGCGGAAAGCCCTCTCCATTCTTGCGCCAAAGCGCTTAAACAAGGATGCGGGGGGTGTACCCCCGCATCGCTATCAGATCCCGCAGGTTACTTTTGCAACTCGGTCCAGATCGCGGTGATATATTCCTGCGCCTTGCCGGTGCAGGCGGGCAGGAAATGCGCCGCTGCCTCGAACTCGGCCGGAACCACAATTTCCGGGGCCGTCTTCATGTCTTCCGGCATGAAAGCCTCGGACCCGCTGATGCCATTGGCGTAGCGGGCGAACGACGAAATCAATGCGGCGTTTTCCGGCAAGCTGATGAAATCAAGGAACTTATAGGCTTCCTCGACGTTCTTGGCGTCTTTCAGCAAGGCGACCTGATCCATCCACTTGATATAGCCTTCTTTTGGATAGCCATATTTCACATCCGGGTTGGCCAAACGCACGCGGAAGATCGCGCCGTTCCAATATTCCGAGGCCATCACGTCATTGCTCGACATTTTCTCGGTCATGCCATAGTCCATCGAGCCCCATTTCGGCTTGGCCTCCAGCAGTTTGTCGCGGACCTTTTTCATCAGTTCGGCGTCTTCCGAACAGGGCTCGCCGCCCATATACATCGTGGCCAGCGCCAGCACGTCGTTCATCTCGGGCGTCACGTTGACCTTGCCGATCAGTTCGGGCGGCGGATCAAGGAAGATCGCGCTGGTGTTCACATCGCCGGAATAGGCCTTCTGGTTCACCGCCATGCCGGTGGTGCCCCACTGCCACGGAATGGTGAATTTCCGGCCCGGATCGTAAGGCACATCCATCCATTCGGGTGCTATATTGCTGTGATGCGGCAGTTTGGTCAGATCAAGCTCTTGAATAAGGCCTTTCTCGATGAAGATCGGCACGAAGTTCGCCGAGGGCACCACAAGGTCAAACCCCGAAGCGCCCGCCTCGATCTTGGCCAGTGCAGTGTCGTTACTGTCATAATCGGTGACCGTCACCTTGATGCCGGTCTCTTTTTCAAACTTCGCCAGCAGTTCGGGGCTGGTGTAGTCGCCCCAGTTGAACAGTTGCAGCGTGCCCTCCGCGCTTGCCAGCGCGGTGCTGGCGAGCAACAGAAGGGTGGCTGAGAAAAGCTGTTTCGACACGTTTGTTTTTGTCATTGTCGTCTCCCTTGGTTTCAGTCTCGTGTTATTTTTGCAGATCCGTCCAGATTGCCGTCATATATTCCAGCGCCTTGCCAGAGCAGGCTGGCATGAAATGCCCCGCCGCTTTGAACTCGGCCGGGATGTTGACTTCCGGCGCGGTGGCCATGTCTGCGGGCATGAACTCTGCCGATCCGGTGATGCCGTTGGGATAGCGCGCGAAGGCCGAGATCAGGGCGGCATTTTCTGGCAGGCTGATGAAGTCGAGGAATTTATAGGCTTCATCGACGTTCTGAGCGTCCGACAAAAGCGCCACCGAGTCCATCCACAATGGATAGCCCTCTTTCGGATAACCATAGACCACATTGGGATTTTTCAGCCGCGAGCGAAAGGTTTCGCCCGACCAGTTCACCGATGCCGCCCAATCGCCATTGGCCATATGTTCGGTGGTGCCGTAATCCATCGAGGTCCAGTATTGCTTGCCGTTCATCAGCGCGTCATGCGCCTTTTTCAGCACGGCGACATCCTCGGTGCAGGGTTTGCCACCCGCCCACATCACGGCAAGGCCAACGACTTCGTTCATCTCGGGCACGACGTTGATCTTGCCCTTCAACTCATCCGGCGGGTTCAGGAACAGCTCGGAGGTGTTGGGATCGCCCTTGTAAACCGAGGTATCCACTGAAATCCCCGTCGTGCCCCATTGCCACGGAACCGTGTAGTTGCGGCCCTTGTCCCATTCCACATCCATCCATTCCGGTGCGATGTTATCGTGGTGCGGCAGGCGGGTCAGGTCAAGCTTCTGGATCAGGCCTTTCTCGACATAGATCTGCACGAAATGCGCTGAGGGGACCACGAGATCAAAGCCAGCACCACCTGCCGAAACCTTGGCCAAAGCGGTGTCGTTGCTGTCGTAATCGGTGACAGTGACCTTGATGCCAGTCTCTTTTTCAAACTTTTCCAGCAGTTCCGGCGAGGTGTAATCGCCCCAGTTGAACAGGTTCAGTTGGCCTTCTGCGAGGGCGGGTAGGGCAGTGGTCAGTAGCAAGGCGGCGGCAAGAGCGGGTTTTTTCATCCGGGGGAGGCTCCGATGGTTGGGGTCAGTCGTTTTTGCGGGTCAGCAGGAAGAACGCGGTCAGCAGCACCACCGTCAGCAACAGCAGCATTGAGGAAATCGCGTTAATCTCCGGCGTGAGTTGGCGGCGCATTTGGCCAAGCATATAGGTCGGTAGCGTGTCTTGGCCGCCGGATTTGACGAATTCGGTGATCACCACGTCATCCAGACTGATCACAAAGGCCAGCATCGCGCCTGCGATCACGCCGGGCAGCAGCAAGGGCAGGGTGACATGGCGAAAGGTCTGCCAAGGTGAGGCGTAGAGGTCTGCGGCGGCGGTTTCCAGCGTCAGATCCATGCCCTCAAGCCGGGCGCGGATCGGCAGATAGGCGAAGGGGATGCAAAAGGCGGCATGGGCGAAGATCACATAGCCGATGCCCTGAATACCTGTCGCCTGTTTGATCATGCCAAAGAAGATCAGCAACGACACGGCGGTGACGATCTCCGGCACCATCAGCGGCTGGTTGATCATCACATAGATAAAGGTCTGGCCCTTGAACGCCTTGCGCCGGGTGGTGCCCAAAGCCGCCATAGTGGCGACAGCGGTGGACATCACGGCGGCAGAAACGGCGATGATCAAGGATCGCACGGTGGCGTCTTTGACCTGATCATTGTTCCAGGCCTTGGCATACCAATCCAAGGAAAACCCGCCCCAGACCGCAACCGATTGGCTGGCGTTGAAGGAATAGGCCACCAGCGTGAAGATCGGCAGGTAAAGCGCTATGAACACCAGCACGGCGGTGGTGGTGAAGCCGGGCAGTTTGGCGACTGAGAAGGTTTTAGTGGCCATGAGCGGTATCCCGGTTTGCGTATTTCACATAGATCAGCAGCGCGGCGGTCACGATCACCAAAAGCGTCAGCGACAAGGCAGCGCCTAACGGCCAGTTGCGGCCCTGACCGAATTGCAGGTCAATAAAGTTGCCGATCATCATCTGCTTGCCACCGCCGAGCACGCGGGGGGTGACGTAAGCGCCAAGGGAGGGCACGAACACCAGAATCGAGCCCGCAATGATACCGGGCTTGACGATGGGCAGGATCACCCGGCGCAACACCTGCATCCGGCTGGCGTAAAGGTCATAGCCCGCCTCTAAAAGCCGCATGTCAAATCGGTCGATGGCGGCGAACAACGGCAGAACCATCAGCGGCAGATAGACATAGGCCATGCCGATGAACACGGCGGTGTCGGTATACAGCAGTTGGATCGGCGCCGTGATCACGCCGAGTTTCAGCAGCAAGGTGTTCAGCAGGCCTTCATTGCGGATCACCTCGTTGATCGCATAGGTGCGGATCAACAGGTTGGTCCAGAACGGAATGGTGATCAGAAACAACCACAAAGCCCGCGATTTGGTCGGACGGGTGGCGATGAACCAAGCCGTCGGAAAGCCCACAGCGAAGGTCAGCAGCGTGGTCAGCACCGACAGTCTGATCGAGCGCCAGAAGATCGTTACATTGGCATCGGCAAGACCGTAAGTGTCGTCAAAGATATCCTTGGTCCAAAGGATGCCGCGCCAACCGTCCAGCGAGAACTTCCATTCGACATTGCCATATTGGCCGGGGGCGAGGAAGGAATAAACCGCCACGATCATCAAGGGGCCAACGGCGAACAGCGTCAGGATCACCAGCGCGGGGGTGGACAGCAACCAGCCGTTGCGGGTGGATTGCGCGGCCTGGGCTTTTTCAGCGGCGCTCATTCAGTCCTCCAACACTTGCGCGGAGCCCGGCGTGAAGGTGACGCCCACGGTTTGGCCTGCGCAGAGTGCTGCCTCGCCCGTCACGTCTGACACCACGCAGGCTTCAATCTCGGTGCCATCGGCCAGATGCAGTTGGTAGTTCATGTCTGTGCCCATGTAGACCACGCCGCGCACGGTGGCGGGTAGGGTGCCGGGCTCGGCGGTGGGGGTCAGCTTCACTTGTTCGGGGCGCACGGTGACGGTGACCGCGCCGGATTTTGTGGCCGCGGGGGCGGGCATTTTATAGCCGCCCGCCAGCGTCAGGGTGGTGCCGTCCGAGGTGGCGGGCATGAAATTGGTCTCGCCGATGAAACTGGCGACAAAGCGGTTCAAAGGGCGGGTGTAGATTTCACGCGGGGTGCCAACCTGTTGCAGCTTGCCCGCCGACATGACGCCAATGCGGTCAGACATGGTCAGGGCTTCTTCCTGGTCGTGGGTGACGAAGATGAAGGTGATGCCAGTTTCGGTTTGCAGGCGTTTCAACTCGCCCTGCATTTCACGCCGCAGTTTCAGATCGAGCGCAGAGAGCGGCTCATCCAGCAGCAGCACTTTCGGCGAGGGCGCCAGAGCGCGGGCAAGGGCGACGCGCTGTTGCTGGCCGCCCGAAAGCTGCGAGGTTTTGCGCGAGGCCATCGCCTCCAGCTTCACCAGTGCCAACATCCGGTCCACCGTCGCCTTGACCTCGGCGCGCGGGCGGCCCTGCATTTCCAGACCAAAGCCGATGTTCTGCGCCACCGTCAGATGCGGAAACAAGGCGTAGCTTTGGAACACCGTGTTCACCGGTCGTTTGTTCGGCGGCAGGTAGGTGATGTCTTGGCCATCGAGCAGGATGGTGCCGGAGGTCGGCATCTCAAACCCGGCGATCAGCCGCAGCAGAGTGGTTTTGCCGCAGCCAGATGGCCCGAGCAGGGTGAAGAATTCGCCCTTGCGGATTTCGACCGACACATCATTCAGCGCGCGGACGGTGTTATCGCCCTGTCCGAAGGCTTTTACGGCATTGCGGGCCTCGACGGCGTTCAGTTGACTCAAGGTGACTCGCTCCCGTTGGTTTTGATCATATTGTGCTGCGGGCAAGCCCCTGCGCAACATAAACTTCGCCCCTTGTGCCGAAAGACCAGGCAGTTGCCGCTTAGGTTGTGCGGATGCCTAAGCGCGCGGCAGGATGATAACGCGCGCAAAGGCTTAGGCTTGGCAGTGCTTAGGCGTGGCTTAAGCCATTGCGGCGCGGCGGGTGTTCCAAGGTGCCGCAGATTCGATTTCAGCGCAGAGCGCGATCAATTCTTCATCGTTCCCGTAGGATGCCGCCAGATGGATGCCGATGGGCAAACCTGTCGTAGATTGGCCTAATGGCAGCGAGGCGGCAGGCTGTCCGCTGGCGTTAAACACGGCGCAGAACGGCGAGTAAGAGAAGATGCCGCCGGGGCCGATACGGTAATTCACATAGTCGTCGCGGTTGTGGTGATAGCGGCTAACGCGGGCAGGTGGCTCGGCGAGGGTGGCGGACAGCAGAATGTCGGTGCCACTGGCAAAGTATTCGGCCATCTGGCGACCGAAGCTGTGTATCTCGCCCACGGCTTCCAGATAGCGGGTTGGGGGCAGGGTGGCAGCATAGGCGACAGCGGAGCGGCCGATGCCTTCGACCAGATCGGGCGTCAGGGCGCGACCGTTCAGCGCTTTCTGGATCGACAAAGCGGTGCCGACACCGACAATATCCGTCCAGGCCCGCATCATCATATCTACATCCGCGCTCGGCCGACCCTGCTCGACATGATGACCAAGTCTTTCCAGCAGCACTCCCGCATTGCGCACGGCTTGCGCCACCTCTGGATCAATCGCTTCACCGGTGAAGGTGGTATCACAGAGTGCGATGCGCAGGCGGCGCGGCGGGCGACTGATCGCGGCTGCATGACCATGCGCCAGCGCAGGTGCGACATAGGGCGCTCCAAGGTCAGGCCCTTCGCAGGCGTCCAGCATGATCGCGGTATCACGCACCGAGCGGGTCAAAAAGCCGTCAATCGCCATACCCGCCCAGCCTTCACCGGAATAGGGGCCATCGGGCAGTCGGGCTCGGGTGGATTTGAAGCCGAACAACCCGCAGGAGGATGCTGGGATACGTACAGAACCGCCACCGTCCGAGCCATGCGCGAAGGCCACAATTCCGGCGGCCACCGCAGCGCCCGCGCCGCCGGATGAGCCGCCCGAGGTATAATCTAGGTTCCACGGGTTGCGGGTCGGGCCGCCATAGACTGCGGCTTCGGTGACAGCGCCGACGCCGCCCTCGGGGCTGGTGGTGCGGCCAAAGTTGACCACGCCCGTTGCCCTGATCCGTTCCCAGATCGCGGAATCGCGCGCGTAGGTGGTGTTCATCAGCAGACGCGAGCCGTTATGGCCGGGGAAATCCACCGCCTCGCAGCCAAGGTCTTTCAAGAGGAACGGCACACCCCGGAACGGCCCGCGCGGCAAACCTTCGGCAATCGCACGGCGGGCGGCGGATTCTTGCATCAGCACCACGGCGTTGATCGCGGGGTTGCGCGCCTCGACCGCTGCAAGGGCTGCGTCCAGCAGTTCGGTCGGCGTCACTTGCCCCGATGCCACCATCCCCGCCAATTCCGTCGCATCGCGCGCGCCCAGATCACCCATCATCCCGATTCTCCCGCTTGTTTGGCGCAGTTGACGCCGACAAAGCGGTTGCGTCCCGTCCGGGATGACCAGCGATGTCGCAAACAGGCGGCGGTTAGGCCAAGGGCGCAGCGCTTGTCAGATGTTTGGGCTAGTCAGGTGTTTGGCAAGGCCAAGCCGCAGCGCCTCCATCGTCAGCGGTTTGGTCAGATAGCCGTCCAGGCCCGCAGCGAGATACAGTGCGCGGTCGGCCGTAGAGGCATCCGCCGTCATCGCCACCACCGGCAAATGCGGCCCCGGCAAGGCGCGGATCGCGGCCAGAGTCTCGATCCCCGACAGACCCGGCATGTGCAGATCAAGCAGCACCAGGTCGGGGCGCTGGGTGGCAATGGCTTGCAGGGCTGCGGCCCCGCTTTCCACCTCGTCGACACGCACCTGCATACCGCGCAGATAGGTCGCGGCGACCAAGCGGTTGGTGGCGATGTCATCCACCACCAAGATAAGGTGCCCGGACAGATTGGCCGCATGTGCAGGCAGGTAGGCGGGTGTCGTGACCGGGCGGATCATCACGCTGAGCCGGAACAGCGCGCCGATCTGACTTGGCAAATGCACCAGATCGCCCTGCATATGCTGGGCGATGCTACGACTGATCGCCAGCCCAAGACCGGTGCCGCTGTGCGCGCCCGCCCCGCGTTGGAAGGGTTGAAACACAAGGCCGTGTTCATGCGCCGGGATGCCCTTGCCGGTGTCCGAGACATCTATCTGCAACTGACCGCCCATAGCTTGGCCGGCGTGGGGCAAAGGTTGTGCGCGGTAGCTGACCCGCAAGGTCGCACCGCCGGTTTTGGTGAACTTCAACGCATTGGACAAAAGGTTTGACAGGCATTGCCGCAAGCGCTGCGGATCGAATTCGGCGGTTTCCGGCAGATCGGGGGCAAGGTGGCCATCTGGCAACCGCGGCGCGGTAAACTCCAACCGCAGCCAAAGCCCGGCTTTGGCAAAGACTGGCTGGAACAGCGCCACCGTGGCCTCAACCACCTCTTTCGGTCTGGCGATGATCGGGCGGAGCGGCAGTTGGTTTTCTTCAATCGCAGCCATTTGCAAAATGTCATCAAGGATGGCCGCCAGATCCAGAGCCGAGCTGACCAGCGTGTGCATCCTTGCCTGCGTGGCAGGGCTGGGCGTGTGCAGCAGTTCCGACTCGCCCATACCAACTATCGCGTTGAGCGGGGTGCGCAACTCGTGACTCATCTGCGCCAGAAAGTGGCCCTTGGCGCGGTTGGCGGCATCCGCCCTGACGCCGCGACTGCTGATTTCCACATGCAGCGCATGATTGGATCGCATCGCCCCCAAGCCATAAGAAATGGCAGCCAGCAGGGCTACGGATGAGGCCGCAAAGCCCATCCAATCCTGTTTCTCCAGCCAGTAAAATCCGTTGCCGATCAGCGCCGTCAGCGTGGCCGCAGTCATGCCTGCGATGCCGAACGGCATGTGGATCGCCCGCACCGTGCTCAGCTGAAACAACGTCATGCTGAGTAGCCCCGCCGCCGCCGCTTTGGCAAATTCGGTGTCCTGCTGCCAGATCAACGCGCAACACAAAGTGTAAGATGTCTCGGTAAGAAAAACCGCCGCCACGGTTGCGAGGTAGCGGCGCGGTTGGCTGCTTGGATCAAGTGCGCGCATCAGCTGAAATCCGAGCCCCTCCAGCGCCATATCCACTCCCAGCGCCGCCAGCACCAGCCAAGGCGGCAGAAACAGCGCCATCAGGCCAAAAGCGACAGATGTGCTTAAAAGGCGGGTGGGCTCTACCGCAGTAAGCATCTGTAATTGGGTGCTGATTTGCGCAGCTGCATCGGGGCCCGGCATTAAGAACCGCAATATTTTCATCGCGCGGGCATCCTCAAACTCTGTCTGGCTCAGCAAAGATCACGGGCTGTATCTGGTCAAGACAAAGCTTGGGTTATGGCGCGGGAATTGGCGCTATGGCGATCTCTTGCTGCAATGCGCCTTGCGGCGTGAAAATCAGGATGCGGTTGTCGGTGGTGACAACGCCGATCCAACCGGGCGCCATGGTGATCGCCTGCGCTGTGGCCCCGGCGGGCATTTGCAAGCTTGCCGGCAGGGCGGGGGTCAAGCTGTTTGCGTTCGGCATACGGGTGACAAGCAGGCCGACCACGGTTATGACACCGCCAATCATGGTGATCATCAGCACGATCACCAAAACTTTCAGCAAGCGGAGCGAGGGCGGCAAGCCCGGCTCGATCGGAGTGTCAGACATGGCGAGCCCTTATGAAGACGAAGACGCTGTTGATGGCGCAGAAATGGGAGACGACGACGTGGCGAGCAACCGTCTGGTCATCGTGATTGGCGAAGACGCGACTCCTCGTCTTGATAAGGCGCTTGCGGCCGCGGTGCCAGAGCAAGCTGCACTGTCGCGCTCGCGTTTGATGAAGATGATCGACGAAGGCGACGTTTTGCGCGATGGCGTGGCGGTGACCAACCCGAAGACCAAGGTGAAAGCGGGTGAGGTCTACACCCTGATCCTCGCCCCCGCCGTCGATGTGGCGACCCTGCCGGAAGATATTCCGTTGTCCGTGATCTGGGAAGATGGCGACCTGATCGTGATAGACAAGCCTGCAGGCATGGTGGTGCATCCCGCCCCTGGAACACCTTCCGGTACCTTGGTCAACGCGCTGTTGCACCATTGCGGCGATACCTTGTCTGGCATTGGCGGTGAGCGTCGCCCCGGCATCGTCCACCGCATCGACAAAGACACCACGGGCCTGTTGGTGGTCGCCAAATCCGACCGCGCGCATCACGGATTGGCTGCGCAGTTTGAGGCCCATACCGTTAATCGCCGCTATCTCGCGGTGGTGAACGGCGTGCCTTCAGCCTATGATCCGCGCATCCGTGGCCTGAAGGGTATCACCTTTGAAGCAGGCGGCATCCTGAAAATCGCCACCCATCTGGAGCGCCACAAGACCGACCGCCAACGCCAAGCCGTTGTGTGGAATTCGGGCCGCCACGCCGTGACCCGCACGCGGGTGATGGAAGATTTTAAGGGTGGTGCTGCCCTGATGGAATGTTGGCTGGAAACCGGACGCACCCACCAAATCCGCGTCCATATGGCCTATGCGGGCCATGGCTTGGTCGGCGATCAGACCTATGGCGGCAAGAAAAAAGTCTCGCCCAAACTGTTCGGGCCTGAAGTGGCGGAACTCGGCAACAGCTTCCCCCGCCAAGCCTTGCACGCGGCAACCTTGGGCTTCGCGCATCCGGTGACGGGCGAGATGCTGGAATTCACCTCGCCCTTGCCCGCTGATCTGGAGGGGCTGCTGGCGGCTTTGCGCCGCTGAGGGCCGCTCATCAAGCCTGACGGCTTTCTTCGCTTACGCCGCGCCTGTGACAGCGAGGAAAGCCGATAGGCTTGAGGAGCGTTCGCTAACATTCCCGTGACCGGAATGTTACAAACCTTCCGCTGCGACGGAAGTGGAACCATCTTTCGTTAAACAAGTTATGCCTATGATGCTTGAAGGCGGCGTCTGGCATATATAAATTCGACTGTCCGGGGGCGAAACTGCACCGGACCAACGAGGGAGCGTCAAACATGAGCACCTATGCAAATCTGCCAGCACCCAGCCCCGAACAGGGGCTGAACCGTTACATGCAGGAAATCCGCAAATTTCCGCTGCTTGAACCCGAAGAAGAATACATGCTGGCCAAACGCTGGGTCGATCACCAAGACAGCCCAGCCGCGCATCGCATGGTGACAAGTCATCTGCGACTGGCCGCCAAAATTGCCATGGGCTATCGCGGCTATGGTCTGCCGCAGGCCGAAGTTATCTCTGAGGCAAACGTCGGTTTGATGCAGGCTGTCAAACGCTTTGACCCGGAAAAGGGGTTCCGCCTCGCGACTTACGCGATGTGGTGGATCCGCGCGAGTATTCAGGAATACATCCTGCGCTCGTGGTCTTTGGTCAAACTCGGCACCACCTCGGCGCAAAAAAAGCTGTTTTTCAACCTGCGCAAAGCCAAAGCCAAGGTTGGCGCGTTGGAGGAAGGCGATCTGCGGCCGGAAAACGTCACCCGCATCGCCACCGATCTGAACGTGTCGGAACACGAGGTCGTTGATATGAATCGGCGTTTGTCGGGGGGTGATGCTTCGCTGAACGCAACGGTTGGTTCCGACGGTGAAGGCACCACGCAGTGGCAGGATTGGTTGGAAGATGAAGATAGCGATCAGGCTGGCGATTATGAGGCGCGCGATGAATTCGACATCCGCATGGACCTGCTGCACCAAGCCATGTCGGCGCTGAATGACCGCGAAAAAGACGTGCTGATGAAGCGGCGCCTGTCGGAAACCCCGATCACGCTGGAAGAACTGTCGGAAAGCTACGGCGTTAGCCGTGAGCGTATTCGTCAGATCGAAGTCCGCGCGTTTGAAAAGCTGCAAGAGCGGATGCGCTCATTGGCCGTTGGCAAAGGCATGGTAATCCCGGCCTAAGACAAACTCCTTTGGGCGTATCTTGCGCCCAAAGGTTGCGCCATGCGTGAGCAAAGGCTAGATAGCTGGATCAAACTGATGTGCCATAAAAGGGCCACCCTATGACCATGCTGGAAACCTTTCTGAAACCGATGCACCGCGAGGGCTATAAGTTTGTCGGCATCTTCGCCGTCATCACCTTAGTGTTGTTTTGGATATGGGACCCGTTGGGTTGGCTTGGCGTTGGCGCAACCGTCTGGTGCTATTACTTTTTCCGCGATCCGAAACGCTCGGTCCCACAGGGGCGTGGCCTGATCGTCTCACCCGCCGATGGCGTGGTGTCTTTGATTGAACGCGCGGTGCCGCCGCCGGAACTTGGCGCGGGCAATGATGCGCTGACGCGGGTTTCGGTGTTCATGTCGGTATTCAACTGCCATGTGAACCGCGCGCCGATTGCCGCACGCATCGCCAAAATGGCGTATCGTCCGGGTAAATTCCTCAATGCCTCGCTGGATAAAGCCTCGGAAGACAATGAGCGCAACAGCCTGCTGTTGGAGCTTCCCGATGGTCGCCACCTGATCGTGGTGCAGATTGCAGGCCTTGTCGCCCGCCGCATCGTGCCGTTCGTGTCGGAAGGTCAGTCGCTGCGCACAGGTGAACGTTTCGGCCTGATCCGCTTTGGGTCGCGCCTTGATGTCTATCTGCCCGATGGGGTCGAACCCTTGGTCGCGCTGGGTCAAACCATGCTCGGCGGCGAAACCGTTCTGGCCGAGTTGGACCGCGACATGCTGCGCCGCGCGGCAGTGCGGGAATGAAGGTGCCCGCCGCGCCGCAGCCTGCCGAACCTCAGCCTGCAAAGGCCGGGCGGCGTCCGCGCAAAAAGCTGCATATCGTGCAGTTGATCCCGAATTTTATGACCGTGGCGGCGCTCTGTGCGGGGCTGACAGCGGTGCGCTTTGCGATTGAGGGGCGATTTGGTCTGGCGGTTGCGCTGATCATCGCGGCGGCGGTGATGGATGGCCTTGATGGCCGCCTCGCGCGGTTTTTGAAAAGCGAATCCGATATGGGGGCTGAACTTGATAGCCTCTGTGATCTGGTCAATTTCGGGGTGGCTCCGGCGCTTATCACCTATCTTTGGGCGCTTCAGGGCATGCGTGCCGAGGGCTGGATCGCCTGCCTGATCTATGCCGTCGCTTGCTTGTTGCGCCTTGCCCGCTTTAATATCGGAAATCGCCAACCTGACAATGATTCCAACAGCTTCCAAGGCGTGCCTTCCCCAGCGGGCGCACTGCTGGTGATGCTGCCGATGTTTCTCGCTTTCGCGCTGGACGACGGGCAGCCGCATGCCACTGGCCTTGTGGCGCTGTGGATGGCGCTGGTGGGCTGGCTGATGGTGGGGCGTTTCCGCACGCCGTCGTTCAAACGCGCCACGATCTATGCCGAGAATGTCAGTTTTGTGCTGCTCGCCTTCGTCGGTCTGGTCGCGGCGTTGTTGACCTATCCTTGGACAACGCTGGCTCTGGTAGATTGCGCCTATCTCGCGGCACTGGTCTACAGTTTCGTCAAAAAACCGCGCAAACCTGTGGAAGACGTGACACCCGAGGCCTAAGCGATTGCGCTAACATGTCAGGCCCGCTAGTTTCGCAGCGAAACATAAGGGATTGAAAAGATGAAGCCAGTGCGTTGGGGTATTTTGGGGGCTGCGAATTTCGCCAAAGAGCAGATGGCTCCGGCGATACATGCGGCAAAAGGTGCGGAGCTGGCGGCTTTGGCGACATCCAGCCCGGAAAAAGCCGCCGGGTTTCAGGCGTTTTGCCCCGGCATCAAGATCCATTCCAGTTACGATGCTCTGCTCGCCGACCCCACGATTGACGCGGTTTATGTGCCGCTGCCGAACCATCTGCATGTTGAATGGACCCTGAAAGCTTTGGCGGCAGGCAAGCATGTGCTGACCGAAAAGCCAATTGCGATGCAGGCATCTGAGATCGATCAGATCATCGCGGCGCGGGATGCCTCGGGCTTGCTTGCGGCAGAAGCCTATATGATCGTGCATCATCCGCAGTGGCAGTTGGCGAAAAAATGGCTGGAGGCCGGCGAGATCGGCACCCTGCGCCACGTCGATGCCGCCTTCACCTATTGCCTGACCGATATGGAAAACATCCGCAATCGTCCCGAAGTGGGCGGCGGGTCTTTGCGCGACATCGGCGTCTATACCTTTGGCTCGGCGCGCTTTGTCACCGGATCAGAACCCGTTGATATTGCAGCGCGGCTGATCCTTGAAAACGGCGTCGATACCTTTGCGCAAGTGTCGGGCATCATGGATGGCCCGCATGGCCGCTTCACCTACGAGTCGATCACCTCGATGCGGCTATACAATCGGCAAGTGGTGACGTTCCAAGGCGACAAAGGCATGATCCGGCTGGATGGCGGCCCGTTCAACGCCAACACCAACGATATTGCCGAGACTGAATTGCACCAGAACGGCAACAAGGTGATCACCGAACGCTTCCCAACCGCGAACCATTATGTGCTGCAAGTCGAGGCATTTGGCCGCTCGGTGCGCGAAGGCGCGGCCTATCCATGCCCGCTGGAGTTTGTGAAGGGCACCCAAGCGATGATCGACACAGTGTTCAAGGTTGGGGTTGAAATCACCCTGTGAGCATACACCCCGCGTTCCCACTCAGCTTCCATGTGCCCAAACGGCTGCTGGACTCTGCTTGGGAGCGCAGGCAGGCTTATGGCCCGCTTATGCAGGCGCTGACGCCTCTGGGTGCTGTCTGTGAACTGGTGCTGCACAACCGCGACACCGCATTGGCGCAAATCGAGGCGGATCAGGCATTCCACATCTTTGATCGCGGCGAAATCCGGCACCCTAGGGCGCTGAACTTCGGGTCCGCCTATATCGCACCGTATTGCTATCTTGATCCTGACGGCACCCGCTATCTGTCGTCGATTGCAGCTGAACCGTTTGACGCGGCGGTGATCGATCGTTTCGCGGCGAAACAATTTCAGGCAGACCTCTACGCCACCACCGCCGCCAAGCGCAAATCGCGCTATGATCAGCCCATCGAAAAGCTGCCCTTGCCGCAGGGCTGCATCGCCGTATTTCTACAAACCGAAAGCCATCGCGGCGTCACTGAGGCGCTTTACGTCACGATGCGACGGATGATCAAAGCCTTGTTATCTCGCGCGGATCCGCGCCCCATCATCGTGAAACCGCATCCGATGGACATTAATTTTGACACATTTGGATGGCTGCTGCGTCAAAGCCAAAAAGACGCGCGGCTTCAGATCAGCTATGCCAATATCCACGATATTCTGGATGCCTGTGCGCTGGTGGTCACGATCAACTCCGCCGTCGGGATTGAAGCCATGGTGCATGGCCGCCCGGTGATCACCTGCGGACAGGCGGATTTTCACCATTGCACCGAAGTTGTGCGCAGCAGGTATGATTTTGATGCCGCCATCGCCCGTGCCGAGGCCCGTGACTGGCCATATGCAGAATTTCTTTATTGGTTTTACAAGCAAAACTGCCTGTCGCTGAAATCCCCCAGCCTTGGTCAGGATGTCTTGGCCAAGATCACAGCAACAGGCTACTTTGCGCAGCGTTAGTCTTCCATCGCTTCCAATTCGTCGATGAACCCCGCGATCATTGACAGGCCTTTGTCCCAGAATTTCGGATCGCTGGCATCTAGACCAAACGGGGCCAACAATTCCTTGTGATGCTTCGAGCCACCGGCTTTCAGCATGTCAAAGTACTTCTCTTGGAAATCTGGCAGCCCGTCGGCATAGGCAGCATAGAGGGCGTTCACCAAACCGTCGCCAAAGGCATAGGCGTAGACGTAGAACGGTGAGTGGACGAAATGCGGGATATAGGCCCAGAAGGTTTCATATCCATCTACGAAATCAAACACTTCGCCCAAAGACTGCGCCTGCACTGACATCCAGAGTGCGTTGATGTCGTCCGGGGTGAGTTCACCTTCGGCACGGGCGGCGTGGAGTTTACATTCAAAATCATAGAACGCGATCTGGCGCACCACAGTGTTAATCATATCTTCAACCTTGCCCGCGAGCAGAGTTTTGCGCTCGGCGGGCGTTTTCGCCCCGTCAAGCAGCTTGCGGAAGGTCAGCATCTCGCCAAAGACGCTGGCGGTTTCGGCCAAAGTCAGCGGAGTGGAGGAGAGCAACTCGCCCTGACCCGCCGCCAGAACCTGATGTACGCCATGGCCCAATTCATGCGCCAGCGTCATCACATCGCGCGGTTTGCCGAGGTAGTTCAACATTACATAGGGATGCACTGTGGTGACGGTCGGATGTGCGAACGCCCCCGGAGCCTTGCCGGGTTTGACGCCTGCATCAATCCAGCCATCGGTAAAGAACGGCTTGGCGATTTCGGCCATACGGGGATCGAAGGCGGCGTAGGCACTGAGAACCGTTTCGGTGGCCTCAGCCCAGTTCACCAAGCGTGGCGCTTCGGTCAGCAATGGTGCGTTACGGTCCCAAGTTTGCAACCGATCAAGCCCCATCCATTTGGCTTTCAGCTTGTAATAACGGTGTGAAAGCTTGGGGTAGGCCGCGACGACAGCGTTGCGCAAAGCCTCGACCACCTCGGGTTCGACATGGTTGGCAAGGTGGCGGGAATATTGCGGGCTGGGCATTTTGCGCCAGCGGTCTTCGATCTCTTTCTCTTTCGCCAAAGTGTTATGAACGCGCGCGAACAGTTTGATATGTTTGTCAAAAACCTCCGCCAAAGCATGGCTGGCAGCCTCACGTTTGGCGCGGTCTGCATCGGTCAACAGGTTCAGCGTGGCCTCAAGGTTCAGCGCTTCCTCCTCACCTGCCACGGTGAACATCAGCCCTGCCATGGTTTCATCAAACAGCTTATTCCATGCCGAAGCCCCCACGACCGAGGCGTCGTGCAGGTATTTCTCCATCTCATCGGACAACTGATGCGGCCGCATCGCGCGCATGCGGGCGAACACAGGATTATAGCGGGCAAGCGCCGCATTCTCGGCGGTCAGTTTTGCAAGAAGTTCATCGTCCAAGCGGTTGAATTCAAGGCTAAAAAACACCAGTGGCGTGGTGAAATTGGTGATGTTGTCCTGCACATCGGCCATGAACTTGGCGCGCTCGGAATCCATCGTATTCTGGTAATAGCGCAGGCCCGCATAAGACCCGATCCGGCCCGCGATCACGTCAATCGCCTCATACTCCGTCACGCAGGCCAGCAATTCGGCGGCACTCAGGTCAGCCAGCTTGCCTTCATATTTCGTGGCAAAATCAGCGCAAGCCTTGTCCAGCCACGCCATATCGCGCGTCAATTTCGGCGCATCGGGGGCAGGGTAAAGGTCGCTCAAATCCCAATCGGGCAGATCGCCAAACGAGTTCGAGCCGATGCGGGCGTCAAAAACCGGGCGTTGTTGACCGGGGCGGTGTAGGGCGTGCGACATGGGAACCTCTTTGCTTGTTGGACGTATCTAGGGGGCAAAAGGGGCGTTGTGCAAGGCGGCGCGCGGAAAGGTGAGCAAAACCGGATGCCTAAAATTTAGGCGGCGATTGGCGGTTATTTCGGGCGGATGTGTGAAAATCGAAGCGCTTTCAATCTTCTGCTCTTTACGGCGCACAGCGCGCAGCCTTTACTTGAATCAATCAGCACGAAAAGGCGGCACGGCATGACCCCCTGTTTCAACGAAATGTTCCAAAATAATGCGGTGCGCCCGCCATATGCCGGTTTGGAAGGCTGGAGCGCGGACATGCCCGCCGACATCCGGCTGGCCAAACAGGCCGAAGCCGAGGCGCTTTTCCGCCGCATTGGTATCACCTTCGCGGTCTATGGTGAGGGCGGCGACCCGGATCGCCTGATCCCGTTCGATATGTTCCCCCGTGTGTTTACCGCCAATGAATGGGCGAAGCTGGAGCGTGGCATCAAACAGCGGGCGCGGGCGTTGAATGCGTTTCTGGTCGATGTTTACGGTCGTGGTGAGATTGTGCGTGCGGGCCGAATCCCCGCCAAGCTGGTGTATCAGAACGCAGCCTATGAGAAATCAGTCTGCGGCTTTGTCCCGCCAAAAGGTGTGTATTCTCACATCGTTGGCATCGACATCGTGCGCACCGGACCGGGTGAGTTCTATGTACTGGAAGACAACTGCCGCACGCCGTCGGGGGTCAGCTATATGCTGGAGAGCCGCGAGATGATGATGCGGATGTTCCCGGATTTGTTCCGCGAAAACCGCATTGAGCCGATTGACAGCTACCCCGACAAACTGCGCCGCACCCTTGCGTCGGTGGCCCCCGCCAAATGTGACCGCGACCCGACGGTGGTGATCCTGACGCCGGGCCATTTCAACTCGGCTTATTATGAGCATAGCTTCCTCGCTGATCTGATGGGCGTCGAACTGGTCGAGGGGCAGGATTTATTCGTCAACGGCGCGTTTGTATATATGCGCACCACCGAAGGCCCAAAACGCGTCGATGTGATCTATCGTCGCTTGGACGATGATTACATCGACCCTCTGTGCTTCCGCGCCGATTCCATGCTGGGCGTGCCGGGGCTGATGGATGTGTATCGCTCGGGCGGGGTGTCGATCTGCTCGGCGCCGGGGGCGGGGGTTGCGGATGACAAGGCGGTTTACACCTATGTACCGGAAATGATACGATTTTATCTGGGTGAAGAGCCTATCCTGAACAACGTGCCGACATGGAAATGCGGTGATGTGTCTGATCTGAAATATGTCTCCGAAAACTTGGCGGAACTGGTTGTCAAGGAAGTCCACGGCTCGGGCGGTTACGGGATGCTTGTCGGGCCGAAATCGACCAAGCAGCAGGTCGAAGATTTCCGCGCGCTGATCCTTGCCAATCCCAGCAATTACATCGCCCAGCCGACCTTGGCTTTGTCCACCACGCCCACCTTCGTTGAGGAAGGCATCGCCCCCCGCCACGTCGATTTGCGCCCCTATTGTCTGGTTGGCGAACGTATTGAGTTGGTCCCCGGCGGCCTGACCCGCGTGGCCTTGCGCGAAGGCAGCCTTGTGGTGAACTCTAGCCAAGGCGGCGGCGTTAAAGACACTTGGGTATTGGCGGAGTAAATCATGCTTTCAAGAACCGCCGACAACCTCTACTGGATCGCCCGCAATATGGAGAGGGCAGAAACCGCTGCACGTTTGTTGGAAGTGGGCGCGCGCATATCCTTGCTGCCCTCGGCCCAAGGCTATCGCAACGATTGGGACAGCCTTCTGCGCGCAAGCGGCAATACCAACGGCTATGTCGCCAAATACGGTGCGCCGATGCAGTCAAAGATCGAATCCTATCTGTTTTTTGATCGTGACAATCCAAACTCCGTGGCCTCCTGCATCACCAATGCCCGCGAAAATGCCCGCATCATCCGCACCGCCTTGACCACGCAAGTCTGGGATGCGCTGAACACCGCGTTTCAGGAACTACGCCAGCTTTCCGCACAGACCACGCCGCATGAACTGTCGCGCCTGACAGATTGGGTGATGCGGCACACCGCGATGGTGCGCGGGGCCATTGATGCAACCCAGTTGCGCAATGATGGCTATAACGTGTTGAATATCGGCTATTATCTGGAACGCGGCGACAGTACCGCGCGGCTGATGGACGTGAAATATTACGTCCTTTTGCCGCGCGCCGATTATGTCGGATCGGGCCTCGACAACGATCAATGGTCGATGCTTTTGCGCGCGATGTCGGCCAACCGGGCGTTCCATTGGGCCTACGGTGGAGAGATCACCTCGGGCAAGATCGCGCATTTCCTGATTTTGAATCCGCAATGCCCACGCAGCCTGATCACCTGCATGGCGGGGGTCAACAACCATCTGACTCGTCTGGCCAAACTCTACGGTCGCGAAACAGAGGCGCAATCCGTGGCCGCCCGGTTGCTGCATGATCTGGAGAATCAGTCGACCGAGCAGATTTTTGAAGAAGGTCTGCACGAGTTTCTGTCTCGCTTCATCCACGAGGCCGCAGGTTTGGGTGCGATCATCCACAATTCCTATCTCTCGGGGGATATGCAGTAATGTTGCTCAGCGTCGAACATGTCACGGTGTATCGCTATGACCGCCCGGTGCGCGGCGTGGTGCAAAGCCACCGTTTGATGCCGTCAAAATTTGACGGCCAGAAGGTGCTGGATTGGTCGGTCACGATGACCGGCGGCGAGTTAGGCAGCGCGTTTCGCGATGGCGCAGGTGATTGGGTGCAGGGCTGGACTGTCGCAGGCCCGGTGGATGAGATTGAAGTGCGCGTATCAGGCCGGGTGCAAACCACTGATCTGGCAGGGATTTTGCGCGGCCACAAAGAACTGGTGCCGCCAGAAGCCTATCTGCGCAACACCGAAGCCACCTTCGCCGATGCCGCGCTGCTGGAACTGGGCCAGATCATCGCCGCCGCCCAATCGCCCCTTGCGGGCTGTCATAACCTGACGGACGCGATTTCCGATGCGATTGCCTACAAACCCGGCTCTACCCGTGCGCGTACCACAGCGGCAGAGGCTTTGGCGCAAGGCGAAGGCGTGTGTCAAGATCACGCCCAGGCGCTGATTTCAGCCGCACGCGCGGGCGGGATTCCGGCCCGCTACGTCTCGGGCTATTTGCAATCGGGTCAAGATGGCATGGATCACGAGGCCGCCCATGCCTGGGGCGAACTTTACATCGCAGGTATCGGCTGGATCGGCTTTGATCCGGCGAACCGATGCTGCCCTGATGATCGCTATATTCGGATCGGATCAGGGCTTGATGCACAAGATGCAGCCCCAATTCGCGGAATTTCACGCGGTTCAGGCTCGGAAATCTTGTCGGTGACGGTTGCGGTCCAGACGCAGGAGCAATAGGCTCCCCCGACCTAAGATCGGAGCGTGCCATGACCTATTGCGTCGGACTTTTGTTGAATGCGGGCATGGTTTTGCTGTCGGATACCCGCACCAACGCCGGTTTGGACAACATCGCGACCTACCGCAAAATGTTTCATTTTGAAGAACCGGGCGAACGGGTGATTTCAATCGTCACGGCGGGGTCACTGTCGGTCACACAGACGACAATCGCGCGGCTGCGTGAGGCGATTGACGACCCGGACGCGACCGAGACAAGCTCGATTATGAAGGCCCCAACCATGCTGAAGGTGGCGCTGATCATCGGCAACATGCTCTCAACCGTGCGGCAAGAGATTGATGAGAAAATGGCCACAATGAAGCAAAGCGCTTCGGCCAGCATGATCGTCGCCGCACAGCGCAAGGGCGGCGCGATGCGGTTGTTTCTGATCTACCCCGAGGGCAATTTCATCGAGGCCACCGAAGACACGCCATTCTTGCAAATCGGCGAGCATAAATATGGCAAGCCGATTCTGGACCGGGTGGTAAAGCCCGGCACCTCTTTGGCCGATGCCGAAAAAGCCGTGCTGCTGTCGATGGATTCGACGTTGCGCTCGAACCTGTCGGTCGGGATGCCGCTTGACCTCAGCATCATCGAGAAAGACGCCTGCCGGGTCGGTCGCAGGCGGCGGATTGAGGCGGGGGATGAAAGTTTCCGGCTGATGTCAGAAGCGTGGTCGAAGGCGTTGCGGGACGGCTTCACCCAGATCACGCTGTAAGATTTACGGGCCTGCGTATGGCCCGCTTATGGCCGTTATATGGCCGCTTTCTGGGTCATTCATTTGTCATTAACCAACGCCGAATCCGGGCTTAGCGATGTTTCAAAAACAGCGCCGCTGCGGTGTCAAAATAACGCGCCCGCGCTGCGGCACCTTCCATCAGCACCTCATGCTCGGCACCCGGATAAAGGTCCAAAGTGCCGTTTTGCCAGACCGCCATGCGGGTATGAATCGGTGCGGTATCGACGATTTTCTCTTGTGATCCCAGCGCTGTCATTGCCGGGATAGCAGGTGATTTCAGCAAGGTCAGCGCGTGACATTCGGTCAATGCCGCCTTCAGCCAACCCAAACTCGGCCCCCCCAAACCGAGCTCTGGATGGGCAAGCGCTTGTTTTCGCATATATTCCCACATCTCGGGGTCAGTGGACAGCGAATTACCCGCAAACGGTGCGGTCAGCACATAAGACTTCGCTCCGGTGCCCGGCGCATATCGGCTGTCAAACTTGAACCAACGCGAGGCGGTGGTCAGCGCCACGGCCATCGGACGCATCCAAGCCGCGATCAGAATGCCCCACATCGGCGCCGAGAACGCCGCAGCCTTGACCGGAGCGTTGCGCATCAATGCGCGCAACCCAATGCAACCGCCCATCGAATGCGCCATCAGGTAATAAGGTTCGGGCAAACCCTGCGCACGGGCAAAGCCCACCATCTCATCAAAATCAAGCTGATATTCAGCAAAATCAGTGACATGACCGCCCATCGGATCATCCAAAGCGCGGTCTGCCAAACCCTGACCACGCCAATCTATCACCAAAGTGGCAAAGCCACGCGCTCGCAAATCACCCGCCGCACGGCCATATTTCTCAACATATTCCGTCCGCCCTGGCAGCAACAAAACTGTGCCTTGTGCGCCCGGATGCGTCCAAAGCCCAACCCTCAAGCGCACGCCATCGGCAGCATTCAGCCAAAAAGCGCGGCCTCCCTCAGGCCCTTCAGCAATGTCGTAAAGCGGCGCGTCGCTCACGACATCGCCGCGCCGAGTTGCATGGCAAGGCCCATGCTGCCCTCAACACTTAGTTTTCCGGTCATAAAAGCCGTGGTCGGATTCATCTCGCCCGCCAGCATGGCTTGAAAAACCTCGGGTTCAGCGGTCAGCGTCACATCCGAAGGCTCATCGCCCGCCCGTGCGCCCGAAGGATCGACCATAATCGAACCTTCACCCACCAGCACAAACTTTGCCACGCCATCAAAGCCGTTGGGTAGCTTTTTCGCCAAAGCCGCCACGGCGGTCGAGATCACATCGCTCATCACATTCTCCGATCTGTGCAGGCGGGGCTGGAATTCCCCGCCCGTTGCGTTACCTATACCCTTATGAAAGCGCATCATTCGTTACACAATCGTATCGTTGCGGCATTTATGCTGGTTTTGTCGTCATGCCTGCCGGTGGCCGCGCAAACCGACAAACTTGACGATCTTTTTGCACGTTTGCAAAAGGCCGATGAGGGCGAGGCCAAACAGATCGAATCCGATATCTGGATGGAATGGTCGAAATCCGGCTCGCCTGCGATGGATTTGCTGTTGCAGCGTGGCAAGGATGCGATGGCGAACGGCCAGCCCGATCTGGCCGTGCAGCATTTAACGGCTTTGGTCGATCATGCGCCGGATTTCGCCGAAGGTTGGAATGCCCGCGCAACCGCGTATTATCAATTGGGCGAGTTTGGCCCAGCGATTGCGGATATCGGCAAGGTTTTGACGCTGAATCCGAAGCATTTCGGGGCTTTGTCGGGCTTGGGCTCGATCTTTGAGGAACTCGGCAAGTCCGCGCAGGCACTAGAGGTTTATAAGGCGACGTTGAAGATTGACCCGCATGCGCCGGGTGTTGAAGAAGCCGTAAGCCGGATCGAAACCGAGCTTCAGGGCAAAGATCTATAGGGCAGGGCCACAGATATGATGGCTGCCGGACAGGTGACGGCGGTGCTTGGGCCGACCAACACCGGGAAAACCCATTACGCGATAGAGCGGATGCTGGGGCATCGCACCGGGGTAATCGGCCTGCCTTTGCGGTTGCTGGCGCGCGAGGTTTACGACCGGATTGTGGCGTCGCGTGGCCCGTCGGTGGTGGCGCTGGTGACGGGCGAGGAGCGCATCGTGCCAGATCGGGCGCAGTATTGGGTCTGCACGGTTGAGGCGATGCCGCTGGATCTGGGTGCGGATTTCGTCGCGGTGGATGAGATCCAGCTTTGCGCTGATCCAGAGCGGGGGCATGTGTTCACCGACCGCCTTTTGCGGGCGCGGGGCTTGCATGAGACGCTGTTCATGGGGGCGGAAACCATGCGGCCTGCGATTGCGGGGCTTGTGAAAAATGTGCAGTTCATCAAGCGCGAGCGGTTTTCCGAGCTGACCTACACGGGGTCGAAAAAGATCAGCCGGATGCCGGAACGCTCTGCCATCGTTGGGTTTTCGGTGGAAAACGTCTATGCGATTGCCGAGTTGATCCGCCGCACCAAGGGTGGGTGTGCGGTTGTTATGGGGGCTTTGTCGCCCCGCACCCGCAACGCGCAGGTGGCTTTGTATCAGAACGGCGATGTCGATTATCTGGTGGCAACCGATGCGATTGGCATGGGGCTAAACCTTGATATCAAGCATATCGCCTTCGCGGCCACGTCGAAATTTGACGGGCGGCGGATGCGGGCTTTGTATCCGCAGGAGCTGGCGCAGATTGCCGGGCGGGCGGGACGCTATCAGGAAAACGGCACTTTTGGCGTGACGGGCGAGGTGCGCCCGATGGACGAAGAAACCGTCGAAGCGATTCAGAAACATCGCTTTGATCCGGTGCGCAAGCTGGAATGGCGCAACCATGATCTGGAGTTTGGCTCGGTTGATCGGCTGGTCCGCTCCCTCGAAGCCCCAACGCAGAACAAATGGCTGGCCCGCGCACGCGATGCCGATGATGTGCTGGCGCTGAAATATCTGTCCGAACTGTCCGAGGTCAAAGAAAAGCTGAACACGCCGCAGCGCATCAAACTGCTGTGGGAAGTCTGCCGCATCCCCGATTTCCGCAACGTGGCGGGCAATGAGCACTTCACTCTGCTCGCCCGCATTTTCGATTTCCTGACCGGGCGGGGCCTCGCACAAACCCGCATCCCGTCGGATTGGCTGGAAAAGGCCATCGCGCGGATAGATAAAGCCGGTGGCGACATTGATACCATCTCGAAACGTCTGGCCTATATCCGCACCTGGACCTATGTTGCGCAGCGCAAGGGCTGGGTAGACAACGAAAGCCATTGGCGCGCCGAGACGCGCGCTGTAGAAGACCGATTGTCGGATGCGCTGCATGGCGCTTTGACGCAACGATTTGTTGACCGGCGCACGTCCGTGCTGTTGCGGCGGTTGAAGCAGAAGGAGACCCTCGTGGCCGAGGTGAATGACAAAGGCGAAGTGACGGTTGCAGGCGAGTTCGTCGGCCGTCTTGAGGGGTTCCGTTTCCGTCAGGATGCGACCGAATCTAACGAAGAGGCGGCAACGCTGCGGCAAGCGGCCTTCGCGGCGCTGAAGCCCGAATTCCATCTGCGGGCGGATCGGTTCTATAACGCGCCGGATACCGAGCTGGATTTTACCGAGCAGGGGGGCCTGATGTGGGGCACTCAGGCGATGGGCAAGCTGGTGAAGGGCGCTGAACCTGCGCGTCCCGGTGCCGAGGCGTTTGTCGATGAAGAAGCTGGCCCGGATGTCGCCGATAAAGTGCGCCGTCGTTTGCAGCATTTTATTGACCGCAAGGTGGCGGCAAACTTTGAGCCTTTGCTGGCGATGGGCCGAGACGAAACCCTCACCGGGCTTGCACGCGGCTTCGCCTTCCGTTTGGCCGAAAGTCTGGGCGTGATCCCGCGCGAAAATATCGCTAATGAAGTCAAAGAGCTGGACCAAGAGGCCCGTGGCGCTTTGCGCAAACATGGTGTGCGGTTTGGTCAATTCACCGTGTTCCTGCCTGCGCTGCTAAAGCCTGCACCCACGCGGTTGCGGCTGGTGCTGTGGTCTTTGTGGAACGGCCTTGATGAGTTTCCTGAAAGCCCGCCTCCGGGGCTGGTGACCATTCCGAACATTCCTGCGGTGCCGAAAATGCACTACACTTTGGCGGGCTATCACCCGTCAGGCGCGCGGGCGATCCGCATTGATATGCTGGAGCGTCTAGCCGACATTCTGCGCACCAAGGACAGCCGCGCGGGGTTTGAAGCCACGCCAGACATGCTGTCGATCACCGGGATGACGCTGGAGCAGTTCAACGATTTGATGGGCGGTTTGGGTTACAAGGGCGAAAAGGCTGAGCGTGCCAAGATCAAGGCGGTGCCGGTTCCGGTCGCGGTTGATCCTGATGCGCCTGTGCAGCCGATCCCCGAAGGCGAATCGGCTTTCGTTTTGCCCGACCCGGAAGCGGCCCCCGAGATGGAGACGTTCTACACCTTCACTTGGGCGCCAAAACCACGCCCGCGCCCGGAACGCCCCGCGCGTCCCGAACGCGCACCGCGCAGCCTGGATGCGCCTGCGGCTGAACGCGGCCCGCGCCCGGATCGCGGGCCTCGGCCAGACCGCGGCCCGAAGAAGGAAGGCGATTCGCCCAGCGGCGACCGTGGCCCACGCCCTGATCGCGCGCCGCGTGTTGACGGTGACAAGCCTGCACAAGCAGATCGTGGCCCGCGCCGTGATGGCGAAAAGCGCGAAGGCTACAAAGGCAACAAACCGCATGGCGGCAAGCCGAATGACCGCGACACCAAGCCGAAAACCTACGAACAGCGCCCACCGCGCGTTGAAAAGCCGATTGACCCCGACAATCCCTTCGCCGCTTTGATGGCGTTGAAGGCCAAGCTCTGAACTTTAGGGATCTGATTGGCCGGGCCGGGGGCAAAACCACGAAAAGATGTTCAACCGAAACTTCGGCTGGACAAATGGCTTTTCGCGGCACGGTTCTTCAAGAACAGGGAACTTGCCGCTGAGGTGATTGAGTCCGGCCATCTGCGCTTGAACGGCCAGCGCTGTAAAAAGCCCGGTCATGGCGTGATGGAAGGTGATACGCTGGCCTTCTCGCAGGGCCGCAACCTGCGCTTGCTCCGGGTGCGGGCGCTGTCAGACCGCCGTGGCCCCGCGCAAGAAGCGCAACAGCTTTACGATGATCTTGCCCCAACCGCCGATGCACCGCTTGAATGATCGCGCCAGCTTTAGTAGTCAGACAGCGCGGAAAGAGGAGCCTGCCATGACCTACGTTGTGATCGACAACTGCATTGCGTGCAAATACACCGATTGCGTCGAAGTGTGTCCGGTAGATTGCTTCTATGAGGGCGAAAACATGCTGGTCATTCACCCGGATGAATGCATCGACTGCGGTGTGTGTGAGCCGGAATGTCCCGCAGACGCAATCCGCCCGGATACCGAACCGGATATGGACGCTTGGGTCACGTTCAATCGTAAATATTCCGAAATGTGGCCGGTGATCGTTACCAAAAAAGACCCGATGCCGGGCTATGAAGACCGCGATGGCGAAACCGGCAAGCGGGAGAAGTATTTCTCGGAAGCGCCGGGGCAGGGCAACTGAGCTGCGGAGATGCGCTGATTCGGCATAGCAGCCCTCACAAATCATGCAGAACCCTGAAAATACCGTGATTCCAACTGGTAAAGCGCCGGCGCTGATCTGTCGCAGTGGTTGGAATCAGTGCATTTTTGTGTTATGCAGAAGTTACAAATAAACACGGATGCCTGCACAAACCTCAAAGCTGCCCGCTTGGGGTGAAAATCTAGTCGAAAATAGAAGCCGTTGCTCGGGATGATTTCCCGAAACGGTGACGTTTTTTGCGCAACAGGCTCTTGCCCGAGGAAGCGACTGAATGACCAAATCGAAGAAGCCTGATTTTCGTCCGAATGAGTTCGTTGTGTATCCAGCCCATGGCGTTGGCCGAATCATCTCGATTGAAGAACAAGAAATCGCCGGGTTCGTGTTGGAACTGTTCGTGATTTCCTTCGAAAAAGACAAGATGACGCTGCGGGTTCCGACCCATAAGGCCACCGATGTGGGCATGCGCTCGCTGTCTTCGCCGGATCTGGTCACCAAGGCGCTGGATACGTTGAAGGGCAAGGCGCGTGTCAAACGTGCGATGTGGTCGCGTCGGGCGCAGGAGTATGAACAGAAGATCAACTCGGGTGATCTGATGGCGATTGCCGAAGTGGTGCGCGACCTGCACCGCAGCGATGACCAGCGTGAGCAAAGCTATTCCGAGCGTCAGCTTTATGAAGCGGCTCTGGAGCGTTTGACTCGTGAAGTTGCTGCCGTTTCTGGTGTCGATGAGGCCGGTGCTCAGAAGAAAGTCGGCGATGTGCTGATTGGCCGCGCTGCCTGATCTGGTTTTGAAATTTCGGAAAAGGCGGTCTTCGGGCCGCCTTTTTTATTGCTCTGCCCTACTGCTCTGCCTGCCTGTCGCGTGGCTCATCCATATCGGGGAACAGCATGGCGTCAATCACCTCGGCAGGGTCTTCGGCAGCCATCGGTTTGACCTCGTGCAGCTCCTCCATCAAGGCAATTTCCAGATCGCGGTCAAGCTGTTTGGCACGCGCAATATAAGCGTCATTCAGATGGGTGGGTTGGCCGGGAACCCACACTTCGGCCAGATCGCGCATCGCGCCGCGATCAACACGGTAATAGGCCTGCGACACTTTCGCAGCCTCGTATTCGGAAAACCCCATGTTTTCCAACACATAGCGCCCCGCCCGGACCGAGCTGTCAAAGGTCTCGCGCACGATGTCATTCGCACCTGCTTGATACAATTCATAGACATGCACCCGATCCCGCGCCCGGGCGACGATATGGATATCGGGGCGCCGCGATCTGGCATAGCGCACGATCCGGGTTGCGGTGTCGCTGTCATCCACCGCAATCACGATCACCTGCGCCTCGGCGAGCCCGGCCGCCTCCAGCAGTTCCGGCCGCGCCGGATCGCCGAAAAACCCTTTCACGCCGAATTTGCGCATGGTTTCAATCGTGGTCATATCGTTGTCCAAAACCACCGTCGGGATGCCCGAGGTGCGGATCAGCCGATTGACCACCTGGCCAAACCGCCCGATCCCAGCGATGATCACTTGACCTTTTTCGTCGATCTCATCGGGGGCGTGATCGGGGGTGCGATGGGCAAAACGGGCGCTGAGCCAATCATAGCCGATGAACAGAAAAGGCGTCAGCAGCATCGACAGGCTGATCACCAACAGGCCCATCTGCCCCGCCGCCAGTGGCAGGGCACTTTCAGACCGCGCAAAGCTGACGATCAGAAAACCGAACTCGCCGCCTTGTGCAAGGCTGAGCGAAAACAGCCAACGGTCTTGCCGCTTCAACTTGAACACCAGCGAAATCGCCACCAGAATCAGCGCCTTCAGCAGCATCAGTCCAAGGGTGAGTCCCAGCACCGTCAACGGCTCGCGTGCCAGCATCTTAAAGTTGATACCCACGCCGACGGTCATAAAGAACAGCCCCAGCAGCAGGCCTTTGAACGGTTTCAGATCGGCCTCTAGCTGATGGCGAAATTCCGAGTTCGCCAGAACCACGCCCGCCACAAAGGTGCCCAAAGCCGGAGAAAGCCCGACCAACATCATCAGAAACGCAATGCCCAGCACCATCAGCAGGCTGATAAAGGTGCTCATCTCGGGCAGTTTCGCGGCATGAACAAAGCGGAAAATCGGACGGCTCAGATAATGGCCCGCCAGCACGATGCCCGCTACAATCGCCAAGGTCAGCAAGCCCGCGCCCCAGCCCGGCAAGGATTGCACCGTGGTGATCAGTTGTGAGGTCGCAGCCTGTTCGACCACATCCTGCGGATTGCTGACGCCGTAAACCTCGGCGCTCTGCCCAGCCAGTTCCGGCAATGCAAGCAGCGGAATCACCGCCAGCATTGGGATCACCGCCATATCTTGCGTCAGCAAAACCGAGAACGCCGAGCGTCCGCCTTGCGTGCGCATCAGGTTCTTTTCCGACAGGGTTTGCAGCACGATGGCTGTGGATGACAGTGAGGCCGTCATGCCGAGAACCAGAGCAACGGCAGGCGTAACACCGAACCAAATCAAGCCGATAGCCACGCTGGCGGTGGTCAAAACCACCTGTGCGCCACCCATGCCGAGCAGTTTATGCCGCATCTCCCACAAAGATTTCGGCTCTAATTCCAGCCCGATCAGGAACAGCATCAGCACCACGCCGAACTCGGCAAAATGCTGCAAATCGGCAGTTTCCGCGCCTGCGATACCCAAGATCGGCCCCATCAAAATCCCGGCAGCCAAGTAGCCCAGCACCGAGCCCAAGCCCAATCGCACCGCCAAAGGCACCACGCAAACGGCGGCGCCAAGGTAGATCGAGGCTTGCAGCAGAAAACTTTCCATTACGCACTTTCAGATTTGGCAGCGGCTTTACATCAGCAACAAACTTAGGTCGGTAACAGTTTTAAGTCGGCAGCGGCGCATCCGCCTTGAATTGGTCCATCACAATCTGGCTTTGCACCCGCGCCACCGCCGGATGTGGCAGCAACAGCGTGTGGATAACCCGGTTCAAATCCGGCAAATCGGCGCACCAGACCCGCAGCAGGTAATCGGCCTCGCCGGTCAGCGTCCAGGCCGAGACGATTTCGGGGCAGGTGGCTACCAGCGTGCCAAAACTGCGCGCAGCGTCGGGCGAATGCGTGGCCATCTGCACCTGCACAAACGCCTGCACGGTCAGCCCAACCTTGGCGGGCGACAGCTTCGCCGCATATCCCACCACAAAGCCCTCGGCCTCAAGCCGCTGCCTGCGCCGTGCGGCTTGGCTCGGCGACAGGTTCAACCGCTCGCCCAGTTCTTGTGCTGTCAGCATCGCATTGGCCTGTATCTCGGCCAGCAGACGTGAGTCGATAGCGTCCAGCATGCGGGTTTCTCGCGTCAAATTCATATATCCCGCGTGTATTGCGCGTAGGTTGCCGCATTACAACCCAACTACGCGCAAACAGCGTGTCACTAATGCGTTATTATGACGAAACGCATTCAAAAGAGGCACACCATGGGACCGTTTCCGCACGCCGCCGCAAATGCCAGCATCAGCCCGGCCAATCCGGCGGGCACAGATGGTATGGAGTTTGTCGAATTCGCCCATCCAAATCCGCAAGAGTTGCGCGATCTGTTCACCCGTATGGGCTATAGCCTCACCGCGCGGCACAACAGCAAAGCGATCGAGCTGTGGCAGCAGGGCGACATCACCTATATCCTGAACGATGAACCCGGCAGCCATGGCCGCAATTTTGTTGATGAGCACGGCCCCTGCGCGCCCTCAATGGGCTGGCGCGTGGTCGATGCGAAGCAGGCGTTTGCCCATGCGGTGGCGCGTGGGGCCGCGCCGTTCGAGGGCGTGAAGACGCTGGAGGTCCCGGCGATTGTCGGCATTGGCGGCTCACTGATCTATTTCGTCGATCAATACGGCGCGGCGAATCCGTATACGAATTTCACTTTTACCGATCATCAGCCTAGGGGCGTCGGTTTTTACTATCTCGATCACCTGACGCACAATGTTCACAAAGGCAATATGGACAAGTGGTTTGATTTCTATGGCAGAATCTTTGGCTTCAAGCAGATTCGCTTCTTTGACATCGCGGGAAAACACTCCGGTCTGTTCAGCCGCGCGCTGACTTCGGCCTGCGGGCGCATCCGCATCCCGATCAATGAAGATCGCGGGGAAACTGGGCAGATTGTCGAATACCTGAAGCGTTACAACGGCGAGGGCATCCAGCATATTGCGGTCGGCGCGCAGGACATTTACGCCGCCACCGATGAGATCGCCGCACGCGGGTTGAAGTTCATGCCGAAGCCGCCGATGGCCTATTACGAGCTGTCGAAAACCCGCGTTGTTGGCCATCAGGAACCGCTGGAGGCGATGGCCAAGCATGGCATCCTGATCGACGGTGAGGGCGTGGTGGATGGCGGCGAGACCCGCATCCTGCTGCAAATCTTCTCAAAAACCGTGATAGGGCCGATTTTCTTCGAGTTCATTCAGCGCAAAGGCGATGATGGCTTTGGCGAAGGCAATTTCCGGGCGTTGTTCGAAAGCATCGAGCAAGATCAGATTGATCGCGGCGTGCTGACGGCTGGCTGATACATGCGGTTCGGTTCTATCTGACGAAGAACCATCACACTGCGCGCAGGTCTTTGCGCGCAGTGTCGTTCAAGATAAGCGCAACCGTTCTAGCCTTTCGGCATCGCCAAGGCCACCAGACGGCCGCCTTTTTGATAGCGTACTTCGGTGGCGGTGATCGCGGCCACCCTGCCGCCGCCATCAATCGTATCGCCGACACGGACCTTTTTATAGCGCCCCGCTGCGGTACGCACCAAGGCGTAACGCTTTGATTGCGTTCCATAAACCCCGATCAGATTCAGCTTTGAGAGGTTGATCGCGTTCTTGAACGTCGCCTGCTTGGCCACTGTCGCCTTGGTTGGAATCCTTGGCGCGGCAGAGGCCACTTCCGGCTCACCATCGGCTTCGGCGCTGGAGTTCTTGTCGGGGATCGCGGCCAGTCGCGGCTGCGGTTCTGCGGCGCGTTCGGGCTCTGGTTCGCGGGCAACGGCGGCCACTGCGGCTTCCACCGTGCGGCTCAGATCACGCGGGCGCGCGGCAGGTTTGCGGCTGATCGCCACTGCCAGCTTCGAGCCGCTGGTTAAGGCCGCATCTTGGGTCAGCACTTCAGCCTGTGCTGTCAGCGAGGCCGCAGCCGAGGCTTGCTGCGCTTGGCGTCCGGCTGACAGGATCGTCGCGGGGCGGGCGGTCGGGCGCAGCCCAGCAAGGCGGCTATCGACTTCGGGGGCCAATGCGCCCTGATCGGCGGCTGCGGGTGGCGTCAGCCCCTCGGGTCGGGTTTTTGGCTTTTTGCCTGCCAAGGCCGGGTCGGCATAAACGGTCTGAGCAGCCGTTGCACCGGCCACCGCATCCGGCAGCGCCGCGTCCGCAACTGCCGGTTTTGCGGCAGCCGCCGCCGCGATTACTGCCTCGGTCCGCGCGGTTGGCACCCGTGATGGCTTGCCCGCCCGCAGAAAAACGCCCTCAGGCGTTATGATCCCCTCGGGCGTCGGCGTGATCGCGCCATTGGCTTCAAACTGATACACCGTGCCAAACGGCGGCGGCGCTGGCTGTGCGGCTGGCATCTGATCGCCCTGCGCCAGCGGCTGCTCCAACGACAACGGATCGGGCGGCAGGGGCGCTGCATCCATCGAGGCGAGGAAAATCTCATCATCGGTGCCCGCCGTCGGGTTCACCGGGGCTGTGGTCTCAGCGGCGATATCCACAGCCGGCGCAGGTTCGGCGCTGGTGCCGGTCAAATCCGCAGCATCGGGCGAAGCCACGCCGCCATCCACCACGGGCGCGGCTGGTTCGCTGGCCGAAGCGGTTTCCGACAGCTCTGCCGGGTCCTGCATATCGGCGAGCATCTCATCATTCGCATCCGGCATCTCGGTCGCATTAACGTCCGTGCCGTCTGGATTGTCCGCGCCAACCTGCACTGGCGCATCTGTCCCGGTGTTCCACGCGCCCAGCGAATAGGAAGACCAAGCCGCAATCATTGCCAGCAGGAACAGCAAGACCACCGTCAGCAGCAGCCCGAGATAACGCGGTTTGCCGCGCACCGGTTCGCGGGCCGCAAAGCCACCGGGGCCGCGTGCCGCAGCGGGGCGCGTCCCCTGCGGCTTGGGCGGGCCTGCTGCCGCAGCATCGCTGGATTTCAGCGGCGGTAGGGCTGAAGGGATCGCAACCTTGCTGCGGGGTTTCGAGGCGGCAGCACTTGACCCCGAAACCAAGGCCGACAGGCCGCGCAAACCGGGTTTGCTGGGCTTTGCTGACTTTACGGCCAAATCCGGTTTTGACATCGGCGCACGTGCTAGCCCCGATCCTTGCGTCCCCAAGCCTTGAGCCCCCAAGCCTTGCGCTCCAAAGCCTTGCATCCCAGCCAACGGCTTTGCCGCAGCCGGGCGCGGCACCCCAGCTTTTGCCGCCCCGAGTGGCGGGGCTTTGTTCAGCAGCGGCTCCTCATTGCCCTGACGGCGACTGGAGAACGCACCCAAAGCCGCCGCCGCAGGCATCGGCGGCAAATCATCGGCGATGACCGGATCAATCACCCGTGCCGCCTTGGCCGAAATCGCAGCCCGGATCGCCTCGGCACCCTGCGGCTCGTCATCACCCTCAGCCGCATCATCGGAGACATCCAAAGCCATCGGCGCTTCTTCCACCTCGACCACCGGCTTGCGGGGAGCAAGTGGGGCGGGCGGGGGCGGTGCAGGCTGCGGGATCGGGGCCGACAGCGTATCGGCAAGGGCGGCAATCAATGCGTTGTCGTCATCCAGCGCGGGCGCGGGCGGCGCGTCATCTTCATATCCGGCGCGCGACCCATTCTCTGCAGGCAGCCAGGGTTCTTTCGGCGCATCCGCTGCGGGCGGGATATCTTCGGGTGTTGCGACATAGACTTCGGCCTCAACCACAGAGTGCGCCGCAAGCAGGTTGTCGGGCTCGGGGCGGATTTCCACCTCGGGCAAATCATCTGGTTCGGGCTCAACCAGAACTTCTGGCTCTATCGTAGCCACATATTCCGCAACCTCAGGCTCGACCAAAACCTCAGGCTCGACCAAAACCTTAGGCTCAATCACACCCTCAGGCTCCACCACACCCTCGGGCGCGAAATCCACCTCAGTCTCGGGCGCATTTTTCGCGATCGAAGCGGCCGCTGCAATCGGCGCGTCAACAACAGCTTCTACCGCATGCGCCGCAGTGCCAAAGTTGCGCGCCACGATCATCACCGGGCGACTGTCGCGCTCGACTTTTGCGCCTTTCGGGATCAGCGACGGGGCCAGCGACGACAGGCCAAACCAAGGCTCTGCCGCAAAGCTGTCAGGCTCGGGGGCAGCGACGAAGGCAATCGGGTTCAAGCGATGCGCAGCGGCAAAACTTTCCGCCTCGGCCAAGGTCTCTTTGGCGATCACCGCCACCTGCACTTCTGGCCCAGTTCCGTCTGGCCCCGTCCCGGTGTAATCAAACGCCAGATCGGCGACATCATAGGGTGTGCGGCCTTCCAGCGCCGCCATAACCTGCGCGTGGCGCGTGGCCTCATCCGGCCCTGGCGCTTGGACGGTCAGATACAGGATCTGGTCATTCGGGATCACCAGCTTGGTGGTCATCCCGCGCGGCGACAGACCAAGGGCTGTGGCGCGCAGATAGCCCAATGCCTCGGTCAGATCGGGCGTGTCAAGCGGAACAGCCCCCACCAACTGCCAACCACCGCCAGAGCGGTGCAGCAAGCTGATGGTTTCATCCCGGAAGTCGAGTGCAAAAGCTGGTTTCATTTCACGGGTCTAGCACAAGGAGGGCACCGCAGGAAACGCGCGCTGCAAGGTTTGGCCCTTCCTATAGCAGCTTTTTGCCGAAGGAAAGAAAAACGCAAGCCAGGCCCAAGGAACGGCTTGCGGGCCGCGTCATAGCACTACACCTAAGACGCATAACATTTGGAGGTTCCCATGCGTGTTCTTAATGCCCTGCTGCTGTCCGCAGCACTTGTTCTGCCGATTGCAGCCCCGGCACTTGCCGATAATGTGATCACGGTGACGGGGGAGGGCACCGTGCAGGTCACGCCCGACATGGCGACGATCTCGCTGGGCGTCACCACCGATGGCGCATCGGCAGCCGAGGCGATGGCGGCCAATTCCAAAGCGCTGCAAGCGGTGATTGACCGTTTGAAATCGGCGGGGATCGAAGACCGCGATCTGCAAACCTCGAACCTGTCGCTGAACCCGAACTGGGTGGGTTATGACGCAGGCCAAACCCCGAAAATCGCGGGCTATGTGGCGTCAAACATGCTCAGCGTTCGGGTGCGCGCCTTGGATACTTTGGGCACCGTGCTGGACGCCAGCATCACTGATGGTGCCAACACGCTGAACGGCATCACCTTTGATCTGGCAGCCCCACGCCCGGCGCAGGATGAGGCGCGCAAAGCCGCCGTTGCCGATGCCAAAGCCCGCGCTGAACTGTTTGCAGGGGCGGCAGGGGTGAAACTGGGCAAGATCGAGACGATCACCGAGGCCGCAGGCTATGGCGCGCCGATGCCAATGTTCCGCGACGAGGCCAAAGCGGCGTCGGCGGTTCCCGTGGCCTCAGGTCAGATCGGCATGACGGCTTCGGTGACGATCACCTATGAGATCGTTGAGTGACCTTGCGTTTCATACTGGCCTAAATATTCCCGCCGGAGGCATCCGACATTGGCCGCAGAAGCCTCCGGCGGGAGTATTTCAAAAAGAGCAAGCCCAGACTGTATAACGGTCTGGGCTTGTCGGTTTTACGCCGTAGCTGCCGCCAAGGCCTGATCCAGATCGGCGATGATGTCGCGCACATCCTCGATCCCGATCGACAGCCGCACCACATTCGGCGCGGCCCCGGAGCGGATTTTTGCTTCATCGTCCAACTGGCTGTGGGTGGTCGAGGCCGGATGGATGATCAGGCTGCGGGTATCGCCCAGATTGGCGACATGGCTGAACAGTTTCACACTATCCACCAGCTTGACGCAGGCATCATAGCCACCCTTCACCGCGAAGGTGAACAACGCCCCGGCACCTTTCGGGGTGATCGACTCGGCGCGTTTGCGGTAGGGCGAGGAATGCAGCCCCGCGTAGGTCACGAATTCCACCCGAGGGTCTTGCTCCAGATATTCCGCGACAATCTTGGCGTTTTCGACATGCCGCTGCATCCGCAGGCCAAGGGTTTCGATCCCCATCAAGGTGTAATGCGCGCCTTGTGGGTTCATCGTCATGCCCAGATCGCGCAGCCCTACGGCGATGGAGTGGAAGGTGAAGGCCATCGCACCCAGTGCCGCATGGAAGGTCAGGCCATGGTAGGCGGGTTCGGGCTGGCTGAGGCTGGGGAACTTATTGCTTGCTGACCAGTCGAATTTGCCCGAATCCACCACGACCCCGCCCGTCACCGTACCGTTGCCGGTCAGGTATTTGGTGGCGGAATGGACCACCAGCGTCGCACCATGCTCGATGGGTTTGCAGAGGTAAGGCGTGGCGGTGGTGTTATCCACGATCAAGGGGATGCCAGCCTGATCGGCGATGCGGGCGAGGGCATCAAGGTCGGAGATATAGCCGCCGGGGTTGGCGATGGTCTCACAGAAAATCGCGCGGGTGTTCTCATCAATGGCATGTTCGACCGCCAGCAGGTCTTCGGTGTCGACGAATTTCGCCGACCAGCCAAAGCGTTTGATGGTCTGGCTGAACTGGGTGATCGTGCCGCCATAAAGCCGCGACGAGGCGACGATGTTCAGGCCCGGCCCCATCAGGGGAAACAGCGCCATGATTTGCGCTGCATGACCTGAGGAACAGCAGATCGCCCCCGCGCCGCCTTCGAGGGCGCAGACCCGGTCGGCCAGCGCCGAGACGGTGGGGTTGGTCAGGCGGGAATAGATGTAGCCGACTTCTTGCAGGCCGAAAAGTTTGCGGGCGTGCTCGGCGTCGCGGAAAACGTAGGCCGTGGTTTGATAGATCGGGACCTGCCGCGCGCCCGTCGCGGGGTCGGGGGCGGTGCCTGCGTGGATGGCAAGGGTGTCGAAGCCTAGGGGTGCGATCATGGTATCCTCCGGGAATGAATGGGCGCAGGGTAGGCTGGCCAGAAGAGTCCGGCAACGGGAAAGAATGATGCGGTCCCGCGTTGGGACCGTTTGGAAAATTGTTGTTTTTCAATGGGGTGGTTTTGGCGGTTTAGGGTTTATTAAGGGATTGGCAGACGGTGTTTGTTCTGCGCCGGGGCTTTCGAGGCGATGTTGAAGCCTCTGGCGGGAGTATTTTTGCCAAGATGAATGGTTAAGGGCGCAGCAGTTTTGTCAGCGCCGCGATCAAAGTTTCGGTAGCTTCCAGCGTCGTCAGATTACCCGGCGAGAGGCGGAGGGTTTGGCTGCGGGCGTCGGTGGTGATGCCTTGGGCGCGCAGGGCGGTGACGATAGCGGCGGCGGGATGGCTGTCGGGCAGGCGCAACATGATCGAGCCGCCGCGTTTTTCGGGGGCGCGGGGGGTGAGCAGGGTTAGGTTTAGCGCGTCTGCGGCATCAATAAGCCGGGCGGTCAGTTGGCGGTTATGGGCCAGCAGGTCGGTTTGGTTTTGGGTTGCGTGCCAGTCCAAAGCGGGCAGGCTGGCGAGTGCTGCCATCGTGCCGGGGGTGCCACTGTCATAGCGGCGGATGTCGGGGGCGTATTGGAAGGCGGTGATGTCCCAGTTGAACGGGTTGGATTGTGAAAACCAGCCGCGCAGTTCGGGGTGGCAATGCGGCGTCAGGCGCGGGCTGACATAGAGAATACCTGCGCCGGGGGTGCCGCACATCCATTTCAGACTGGTGGAGACGGTGAAATCAACCTCGGGCGCTATCACGTCATAGGGGATCAGGCCTGCGGCTTGGGTGATATCGGTGCCGATCAGGCTGCCCATGCGGCGGCCGTGCGCGACCATGCGTTTCAGGTCGATACGATGCGAGGTCAGCGAGGATACCCATGTCAGTAAGGCGAGGCCAACGTCTGGGGTCCATGCCTCGATGAAGTCGTCATCCTCGACATATCCCATGCCTTGACGCAGGGGAACGGTATGCAGGGTGAAGCCGTATTTCTCGGCCATGCCATTCAAAAGGAAGTGGTTGGAGGGGAAACAATCGGCCCCGACCAGCACTTTGCGGCCCTTCAGGTGGCTAGTTGGCAGCGAGGTCAGCAGCGCGTGGAAGGCCGCGGTGACGTTTTCGGTGGCGGTGATGGATTGGCTGGGTGCGTTCAGGATGGCGCGCCAGCGGTCGATGAAATTCTGCCGTTTGCCAAGCGCATACGCCCATTGGCTGTCATCGGTCTTGCCCCAGACGTCCGCAAATTCGGTCATGGCGGCGGCCAGATCGGCGGTCTTGCCGGGATACATGCCGATGGAATGGTACAGGAAATAGGCGTCAGACATGGGATTCACCGGGTGAGGAAGGGGGCTGGGGCGTAGCGGGGTTTCAAGGCCTCGGGGGCGTTTGCTGCGAGGCTTTGCAGGGTGGCGAGGACTTTTGGGGTTGTGTGAAGGGCTAACGCCTCGAACGGGCCGCGTGGGAAGTTGAGACCAAGCCTCAAAGCGGTGTCGATGCCTTCGGGCGTGGTGCCACCCTCGGCGAGCAGCCATGCGGCCTCGTTGATCAGGGTTGCCTCAATGCGTAGGGCAATGTCGGAGTTGGCTTTGGGTGCCGTTTGCGCGGGGTGAACGAAGCCTTGGCCGGATTTACGGCCTAAGTTTCCGCTGGCGACTTGGGCTTTAAGGGCCGCAAAGACGTGGTAGCGCGGGTGGTTTTGCATTGCGCTTGCAAGGCCCTCGGTGGCGGCGAGGTTGATATCAGCGCCGATCAGGTCAATCAGGGCGAAGGGGCCAAGGCGGTATCCGGCGGCCATCATCGCGGCGTCAATTTCTTCCGCGGGGTGGCCTTCTGCCAGCAGAGCGAGGGCCTCACCATAATAGGGGCGCGCGCAGCGGTTGACGATGAAGCCGGGGCGGTCGGGGCATTGGACTACGGTTTTTCCGGCGGTTTCGGTGATTTCCCGGGCAAGGGTAAGGGCTGCGGCAGAGGTGCCTGCGTGGGGGGCGAGTTCAACCAGTTTCATAGCAGCGGGGGGATTGAAGAAATGCAGCGCAAGGATGCGGTCTGGATGTTGTGCGGTGCTGGCGATAAAGGCTACTGGGATCGAGGAGGTGTTGGTGGCAAGCACGGCATTTGGCGCAATGATGGTTTCGAGTTCGGCGAACAGCGCCTGTTTGGCATCGAGGCGCTCGATGATGGCCTCGATCACCAGATCACAGGGCGCGAGCTCGGCGAGGCTTGCGGTGATGTTCAGATTGCACAGCGTTGCATCGCGGGCCTCTGGGTTAAGTTTGCCGGCGGTGACACGTGCATTCAGGGCGTCGGACATGCGTTGTCGGGCACTTGCGCGGGCGAGCGGCTGGGCATCGGTGGCGATGGTGGGAAAGCCCGCTTGCGCAAAGACTTGCGCGATCCCCAAGCCCATTGTGCCCAGACCGATGATGCCGATTTTGGGGCGATTGCTGGGGTGCATCATGCGCCTGTGAAACTGGGTTTGCGCCGTTCACGGAAGGCGCTAATGCCTTCGGCTTTGTCGGCGGTGTCCATCAGGGATTCGAAACTCGCGCGTTCCAAGGTGAAGGCGCGGGCGGTTTCGTCGCCTGTCACGAGGGCGGCTTTGGCGGCCTGCAGGGCGATGGGCGCGCGTTGGCTGATTTTGGTGGTGAGGGCGATCGCATCGGGCAAAGCGGAGCCTGTGGCAAGGTAAGCGGCGATGCCCCAGGCGTGGGCAGTTGGGGCGTCGATGATCTCACCTGTCAGGATCATCCGGCTGGCGCGGGCGCGGCCTATCAGGGCCAGCAGGCGCTGGATGCCGCCTGCGCCGGGGATCAGGCCAAGGTTGGTTTCGGGCAGCCCGAGTTTGGCGGTCTCGCCCAGCACGATCAGATCGGCCATCAGGGCGAGTTCTAATCCGCCACCGAGGGCAAAGCCGTCGATGGCGGCGATCAGCGGTTTGGGGAAGGCGCGGATGGTGGCCCAATGGGCTTTGCGGGGGTCGGTGGCGGCCTCGGCTGTGGTTTTGGTCGCGATTTCGGTGATGTCGGCGCCTGCGGCGAAATTGCCTTCGGTGCCAGAAATCAGGACAGCGCGGATATTGGGGTCTGTGGCGGCTTGGGTCAGCGCCTCGGCCAAAGCGGCAAGCGTCGCGGTGTTCAGCGCGTTTTTCGCCGAGGGGCGGTTCAGCGCGACGTGCAGCCAGCCTTGGTGCGCGGTGAGGATCAGGTTTTCCATCAGTGCACTATGCGGGGTGGGCGAAAAATTTCAAGCGAGAAATTTCAAGCTTGAAATTGTTTTGTCGTGGTGGCAGGCTGCATCAAACGCATTGGAGGGATTGCCATGAAGGTTCTGTGTTTGGGCGGTGGTCCGGCGGGTCTGTATTTTGCGATCTCGATGAAGCTGCGCGACCCCGGCCATGAGGTTGTGGTTATGGAGCGCAACAAGGCCAATGACACTTTCGGCTGGGGTGTGGTGCTGTCGGATGACGCTTTGAGCCGTATGGCCAAGAATGATCCGGTTTCCACCCAGGCGATCCGCAGCCAGTTCGCCTATTGGGACGATATTGCGGTGGTGCATAACGGCGTGCGCACTGTGTCGGGCGGGCATGGTTTTGCGGGCATCGGGCGCAAGGCGCTGCTGATCTTGTTGCAGGCGCGGGCGCGGGAATTGGGCGTTGATCTGCGGTTTGAGACTGAGTTCAAGTCAGCCGAGGAATATCGCAAAGACTATGATCTGGTGGTGGCGACAGATGGCCTGAACAGCCTTGTGCGCCGCGAATATGCCGAGGTGTTTCAGCCGGACATTGATGTGCGCAAATGCAAGTTTGTCTGGCTCGGCACACATGCCAAGTTCGATGACGCCTTTACCTTCATCTTCGAGAAGACCGAATATGGCTGGGTTTGGGCACACGTTTACCAGTTTGACAAGGATACCGCGACCTTCATCGTCGAATGTAGCCCCGATACGTGGGAGCTGTGGGGCTTCGATGCGATGTCAAAAGAGGAAACCGTGGAAACCTGCCGCAAGATCTTTGAACGTCACCTTGGCGGCCATGATCTGATGTCGAACGCCGCGCATCTGCGCGGCTCGGCGGTGTGGATGCAGTTTCCGCGGGTGATTTGCGCGCAGTGGTATCACGAGAATGTGGTGCTGATGGGCGATGCGACGGCGACCAGCCATTTCTCAATCGGCTCTGGCACCCGGCTGGCGTTTGATAGCGCGATTGCTTTGGCGGAATATCTGCATGCAGAACCCACCATGCAGGCGGCGTTTGAGCGGTATCAGGCGGAACGCCGGGTGGAGGTTTTGCGGCTGCAATCGGCGGCGCGTAATAGCCTGGAGTGGTTTGAGGAGGTCGAGCGTTATCTCGATATGCCAGCGCCGCAGTTTGCTTATTCGCTGTTGACGCGTTCGCAACGCATCAGCCATGAAAACCTGCGGATGCGCGACCCGGCTTGGTTGCGTTCCGCCGAGGATTGGTTTGCAGCACAATATGGCGGTCAGCCGGGCCGTGCGCCGATGTTCACGCCGTTTCAGTTGCGCGGCATGATGCTGGAAAACCGGGTGGTGGTGTCGCCGATGGCACAGTATCGCGCGGTCGATGGTGTGCCGGGCGATTGGCATTTCGTGCATTACGCCGAACGCGCCAAGGGTGGCGCTGGGCTGGTTTACACCGAGATGACTTGCGTGTCTGCGCATGGCCGCATCACGCCGGGTTGCACCGGGCTTTACACGCCTAAGCATGAATTGGCGTGGAAGAAGATCAACGATTTCATCCATGCCGAGACGAAAGCCAAGACCTGCTGCCAGATTGGCCATTCGGGGCGGAAGGGCTCGACGCAAGTGGGCTGGGCGGATGCCGATGCACCGTTGGTGTCGGGGAATTGGCCTTTGCTGAGTGCGTCGGCGATCCCGTGGCAGGTGGGCAATGCAGTGCCCAAAGCCATGGACCGCGATGATATGGACAGCGTTCTGCGCCAGTTCATCAAGGCAACGGAAATGGCCGAGGGCGCGGATTTCGATATGATCGAACTGCATGCCGCGCATGGCTATCTGATCTCATCCTTCATCTCGCCTTTGTCGAACGTACGGGAGGATGAATACGGTGGATCTTTGGAAAATCGGATGCGCTATCCGCTGGAAGTGTTCCGCGAGATGCGGCGCTATTGGCCGGGGCATAAGCCGATGTCGGTGCGAATCTCGGCGCATGACTGGGCCGAGGGTGGGGTGACGCCTGCTGAGGCTGTGCAGATCGCCCAGATGTTCGCGGCGGAAGGTGCTGATATTATCGACGTATCGGCGGGTCAGACCTCGACCGATGCCAAGCCTGTGTATGGTCGGATGTTCCAAACCCCGTTCTCGGATCGCATCAAGAATGAGGCGGGGCTGGCGACGATGGCTGTCGGAAATATCACCGAGGCCGATCAGGTGAACCAGATTCTGCTGGCCGGGCGTGCCGATTTGGTCTGCCTCGCGCGGGCGCATCTGGCCGACCCCTATTGGACTTTGCATCAGTCGGTAAGCTTGGGCGACACAGGCACGCAATGGCCGAAGCCCTATTATGCGGGCCGCGATCAGGCGCAGCGCTTGGTGCAGAAATCGGAAGGCGTGATCCGGGTATGAGTGGGCCGGGTATCAGTCTGGCTGGCAAACGCGTTTTGATCACCGGGGGCGGCTCGGGTGCAGGCGAGAACCTTGCGCTGGGCTTCGCGCAAGCGGGGGCCGAAGTGGTGATCGCGGGGCGTCGGATTGAGGCGTTGCAGGCGGTTGTGGCGCGCGCGCCGGGTATCCGGGCGGTGCAGGCGGATGTGACGGATGAAGCCTCGGTGCGGGCGATGTTTGCCCAAGCCGGGCCATGCGATGTGGTGATCGCCAATGCCGGGGCCGCGGATTCTACGGTGATGGCGAAGACCTCGCTGGCACAGTGGAATGCGATGATTGCGGTGAACCTTACGGGCGTGTTTTTGACCCTGCGTGACGGGTTGAACCAGATGCCGGGCTGGGGGCGGTTGATCTCGGTCGCATCCACCGCCGGGCTGAAAGGCTATGCCAAGGTTGCCCCCTATGCTGCGGCAAAGCATGGCGTGATCGGGCTGACGCGATCTTTGGCTTTGGAAATTGCCAAGCGTCCGGTGACGGTGAACGCGATATGTCCGGGGTTTCTGGACACACCGATGACCGATCACTCGGTTGAGGTGATTGCCGAGAAGACCGGGAAATCCTTGGCAGAAGCGCGGGCAGTCTTGGCCGAGATCAACCCGCAGGGGCGGCTGATCGCTGCTTCGGAAGTCACCGCGATGGCGTTGTTTCTGTGTGGGGCGGGCTCGGAAGGCGTCAACGGGCAGGCACTAACCATTGCGGGGGGGGAGTTGTGAGTGATCTGTCAAAGCGCCGCCTGAAAATGTGGATCAGGATGCTGGGGGTGACGCGCAGTTCGGAAAGCCATCTGCGCGAGTTTCTGCGGGTGAAACACGACACCACTCTGCCACGTTTTGACGTGCTGGCGGCTTTGTATCGGCGGCGGGATGGCGTGACGATGAGTGAATTGTCGCGGATGCTTCTGGTTTCGAACGGCAATGCGACGGCGGTGGTGGATCGGTTGGAAAAGGACGGCCTCGTTCTGCGCACCCAAAGTGATCAGGATCGCCGCACGGTGTTTGTCGCGCTGACACCGCAGGGTTTGGCTGATTTTGAAGGGCTGGCGAGCGACCACGAGCGTGAGGTGGACCGGCTGTTTGGCGGGCTGTCCGAAGCCGATTTGGACAGCTTGACCGAGATTTTGAAGCGGATGGGAAAAGCATGAAACTGGCGGATTTTAAGCCTGCGCATTTTCTGTGGGAAGTCTCGGATCGAGTCGCCGTGCTGCGGTTGAACCGACCCGAGCGCAAGAACCCGCTGACGTTTGATAGCTACGCCGAGTTGCGCGATCTGTTTCGCGATCTGGTCTACGCCGAGGACGTCGATGTGGTGGTGCTGGCGTCGAACGGCGGCAATTTCTGCTCGGGCGGCGACGTGCATGACATCATCGGGCCGTTGATCGGGCTGCCGATGAAGGATCTGCTAGCCTTCACCCGGATGACCGGCGATCTGGTCAAGGCGATGATTTCCTGCGGGAAACCGATCATTGCGGCAGTGGATGGCGTGGCTGTTGGGGCGGGGGCGATCCTTGCGATGGCGGCTGATCTGCGGCTGGCGACGCCGGAAGCGAAATGCGCGTTCCTGTTCACGCGGGTCGGGCTTGCGGGCTGCGATATGGGCGCTTGTGCGATGCTGCCACGGATCATCGGGCAGGGGCGGGCGGCGGAATTGCTTTACACGGGCCGGGTGATGACGGCTGCCGAGGGTGAGCGCTGGGGGTTCTGGAACGCTTTGCACGGCGCGGGTGCGCTGGAGGCCGAGGCGCTGGTTCTGGCGCGGCGACTGGCGGCGGGGCCGTGCTTTGCGCATGGCGTGACCAAGACGCAACTGCTGCAGGAGTGGGATATGGGGCTGCTGGCTGCCATCGAGGCCGAAGCGCAGGCGCAGGCGATTTGCATGCAGACGCAGGATTTTGAGCGGGCATATCGCGCGTTCGTGGCCAAGGAAAAGCCGGTTTTCGCGGGGGATTGATCACCGGGGGCTCAGCCCCGTACCCCGAGATATTTGAGCAGAGAGGATGAACCGTGCCCGATCAGAGTTTCCTAAGCTGGCCGTTTTTTGAGGACCGTCACCGGGCGTTGGCGGCGGGTTTGGAGACTTGGTGTGCGTCGCATCTGCCTGTCGATCACGGCGACGTGGATGCCGCTTGCCGCAGCTTGGTGGCGATGCTGGGGGCGGGCGGTTGGTTGCAGCACTCCGGTGCTGGGCTTGGCGAAAAGCTGGACGTGCGCAGTCTGTGTCTGATCCGTGAGACTTTGGCGCGGCATGATGGTTTGGCGGATTTTGCCTTTGCGATGCAGGGGCTTGGCATGGGGGCGGTGTCGCTTTTCGGTTCGGACCCACAGCGCGAATGGCTGGGGCGGACGCGGGCGGGGACGGCGATTGCGGGCTTTGCTTTGACCGAGCCGGGGTCGGGATCGGATGTGGCGGCGACCGCGACAACGGCGGTGCGCGGGCCGCAGGGCTGGGTGCTGAACGGCGAGAAAACCTATATCTCGAACGGCGGGATTGCCGATGTTTATGTGATCATCGCGCGGACGGGCGAGGCTCCGGGTGCGAAGGGGCTGTCGGCGTTTTTGCTGCCTGCGGATACGCCGGGGCTTCGCGTGGTCGAGCGGATTGAGGTGATTGCGCCGCATCCGTTGGCGCATCTGGCGTTGCGCGATGTGACCTTGCCTGAAACCGCGCTGATCGGTCGGGCGGCGGATGGATTTAAGATCGCGATGTCGGTGCTGGATGTGTTCCGCTCGACCGTCGGCGCTGCGGCTTTGGGCTTTGCGCGCCGGGCGCTGGATGAGGCTTTGGCGCGGGTGCAATCGCGGCGGATTCAGGGGGCGGCTTTAAGCGAATTGCAGATGGTGCAGGGGCATTTGGCGGATATGGCCTTGCAGGTGGATGCCTCGGCTTTGCTGATCTATCGGGCGGCTTGGGTGAAGGATCAGGGCGCGGCTCGGGTCAGCCGTGAAGCCGCGATGGCCAAGCTTTATGCCACCGAAGCGGCGCAGAAGGTGATTGATATGGCGGTGCAACTGCATGGCGGCGATGGCGTACGGCATGGCTTTGCGGTTGAGGCTTTATACCGCGAAATCCGGGCTTTGCGGATTTATGAGGGGGCTTCGGATGTGCAGCGCATCGTGATTGCGCGGAGTATCCTCGGATGAGCTACACGCGTGAAATTCAGATCGAATTCAACCACTGCGACCCGGCAGGCATCGTGTTTTATCCGCGCTATTTTGAGATGACCAACTCGGTCGTCGAGAATTTTTTCAACGATGTGGTCGGGCGGAGTTTTGCCGCGATGCACGGGTTTGGAAGTCGGGAGGCGGCGCATAATGGCGTGCCGACTGTGGCGCTTGAGGCGGAGTTTGTGGCCCCCTCGCGGCTCGGCGATAAGGTGCTGTTTTCATTGGCGGTTGAAAAGCTGGGACGATCCTCGGTTGGCTTGAAAATTGAGGGCCATATGGGCACTGAGTTGCGGCTGCGTGTGGCGATGACTTTGGTGTGGATTGACGGCATGAAATCAACGGCTTGGCCGGATGAGATGCGGGCGCGTTTGGCGAATTATATGGAGGACGCGGCATGAGCCATGAGGTTTTGCATCCGAAAAACTGGAAGCCTGCGCGGGGGTATGCCAATGGTATGGCGGCCTCGGGGCGGATGGTTTTCACCGGCGGGCTGATCGGCTGGAACGCCGATCAGGAGTTCGAGTCCGATGATTTCGTTGGGCAGGTTGAGACGGCCTTAGAGGGGATTGTCGAGGTGCTGGCCTGTGCCGGGGCCAAGCCGGAGCATCTTGTACGTTTGACGTGGTATGTCACCGACAAAAACGAATACCTCAGCAATCTAAAGGGCCTGGGCGCGGTTTATAAGGCGGTGATCGGGCGGCATTATCCGGCGATGGCTTTGGTGCAGGTGGTGGCTTTGGTCGAGGATCGGGCGAAAATTGAGATTGAAGCGACGGCTGTTATCCCGGAGGGGGCTTGAATGTTGGGGCCATCAGGACATAGCGATAGCTTCACCCGCGACCGCCTGCCACCGCAGGATCAGCAGCCGGAGTTTTTGCTGGGTGGCTTTGACTACCCGGAATACCTGAACGCGGCGGTTGAGCTGACCGATAAGATGGTGGAAAAGGGCTTTGGCGACCACACGGCTTTGATCGGCAACGGGCGGCAGCGCACTTATAAAGAGCTGACCGATTGGTCGAACCGCTTGGCGCATGTGTTGGTTGAGGACTACGGCATAAAACCCGGCAATCGTGTGCTTATCAGGTCTGCCAACAATCCCGCGATGGTGGCGTGCTGGTTGGCTGCGACCAAGGCCGGGGCGGTGGTGGTCAATACCATGCCGATGCTACGGGCGGGGGAATTGGGCCAGATTGTTGATAAGGCCGAGATCGCTTTGGCTTTGTGCGACACACGGTTGATGGAGGAGTTGGTGGCCTGCGCCAAAACCTCGGGATATCTGAAAACCGTGGTCGGCTTTGACGGCACGGCGAACCACGATGCGGAACTGGACCGGGCGGCTTTGTCGAAATCGGTGCGGTTTACGCCGCCGCCGGTGGGGCGCGATGACGTGGCGCTGATCGGCTTTACCTCTGGCACCACGGGCGAGCCGAAGGGGGCGATGGCGTTTCACCGCGATATTCTGATCATCGCGGATGGCTATGCGAAAGAGGTTTTGAACGTCACGCCGCAGGATGTGTTTGTAGGCTCGCCGCCCCTGGCGTTCACCTTTGGTCTGGGCGGCCTCGCGGTGTTTCCGTTGCGGTTTGGTGCGGCGGCGGCTTTGTTGGAGCAGGCGACGCCCGGCAATATGATCGAGTTGATCCAGACCCACAAAGCGACGGTGTGTTTTACCGCGCCGACGGCGTACCGGGTGATGCTGAAAGCGATGGCGGCGGGGGCGGATTTATCCTCGCTTCGGGCGGCTGTCTCTGCGGGGGAGACTTTGCCGGCACCGGTCTATGACGAGTGGATGGCGAAAACCGGCAAGCCGATGCTGGATGGCATTGGTGCCACCGAGATGTTGCATATTTTCCTGACCAATCGGTTTGAAGATCATCGTCCGGGCTGCACCGGGCGACCGGTATCGGGGTATGAAGCGCGGGTTGTCGGGCCGGATATGGCGGAACTGCCGCGTGGTGAGGTGGGCCGTTTGGCGGTGCGCGGGCCGACCGGGTGTCGCTATCTGGCCGATGATCGGCAGGCAAAGTACGTGAAAGATGGCTGGAACCTGACCGGGGATAGTTTCTGGCAGGATGAAGACGGGCGGTTCCATTTTGCTGCGCGCTCGGACGATATGATCATCTCGGCGGGCTATAATATCGCAGGGCCAGAGGTGGAAGCGGCGTTGCTGTCACATGCGGATGTGCTGGAATGTGCGGTGATCGGGCGGGCGGACGAGGAACGCGGTCAGATTGTCGAGGCGCATGTGGTGTTGGCGCAGGGCCGTGTGGGCGATGCTTTGATGGTGAAGGCGCTGCAAGATCACGTCAAACGGGTGATCGCGCCGTATAAATATCCGCGTTCCGTGCATTTTGTGCAGGCTTTGCCGAAGACGCAGACCGGGAAAATTCAGCGGTTCCGGCTGCGCGACGGCACTTAGGGCGCTTAGCCCGTGGGGCCGTAACATAGTTTTCTAGGGTATCGGACGCGTCGATATTTTGATCTGAAGTTGTTCCCAGCGGGGAATGACTTGTGTTATTTCTGTGAACCTACCACAATATGTAGGGGTGAGATGCGATCTTTACGCGGTTTTGTCTGTTTTGAGCATTGTTTCGCCATGCCCACCTAGTGCAATCCTTCTGTCTTGCGCCGGATCGGCCAGCCGGGCCGGGGTTTGGGCAATGTTGGGGTTTCCTGTTGCAAGGCGGCGCAAAGGCTGGCTTCGCGGGCTTGCAAGCGGACGAGTGTGGCGCGGATTTCGGATAATTCATCGGCGGGCTTTAGGTTTTGCATCGGATTCTCCTGTTGCGGCTTTGTCTGGCCAGGATGTGGGGGCAGGGGTTAAGGATCGGTTTCGATCTGGCCTTGCGTGAAAACTTCCCCTGAAATCGCGATGATAAATTTCCTTGCATTGCGCGCCGCTCAGGCGAATTCTGGCATGGTTTTGGACCGAATTATTTGGAGACGGATATGTGGGATTTTTCAATGGCGCAGGCGCTTGGCCTGATGCGCAAGACCGCGCCTTTTGTGCTGTTTCGGGTGATCGTGTATTTTGGCATCTCGGCGGCGTTCATTTTGGCGACGGGAACGGGGGCCGGGATTGGCTGGGGTGTTGGCGCGTTTGGCGATGGTGATTTCCAGATCAACTCGACCTTCTACGGCGGTTTGTTTGGCTTTGCGGCGACGGCGGGGGTGCTGTTTTTCGTGCGCGACTATATTCTTTACATCGTGAAGGCCGGCCATATCGCGGTGATGGTCGAGATCATGCAGGGCGGGCAGGTGCCGGGCGGGCGCGGGCAGATTGACCATGCGACGGCGGTGGTGAAGGCGCGGTTCGGCGAGGCCTCGGCCTTGTTTGCACTGGATAAACTGATCAAGGGCGTGGTCGGGGTGATCACCGGGCTGATGCAGGGGATTTTGGGGTTTCTGCCAATTCCGGGGGTGGATCAGCTGATGGGGGTGGTGCGGGCTTACTTGCGAGTCTCGGTGGGACTGGTCGATGAGGTGATTTTGGCGCATGGCATTCAGACTAAGGCGGAAAATCCTTGGAGTTCAGCGCAAGACGGGCTGGTGCTGTATGCGCAGAACGCAAGGCCCCTGCTGATCAATGCGGCTTGGCTGACTTTGTTCAGCTATGGGCTGTCGGTTGTGGTGTTTCTGGTGATGCTGGCCCCAGCGGCTTTGGTGGTTTATCTGATCCCCGGATCATGGTCGGCGGGCGGGTTTGTGTTTGCCATTCTGTTCGCTTGGGCGGTGAAAGCGGCGCTGATTGAGCCGTTTGCGATTGCCTGCCTGTTGCAGGTGTTCTTCAAAGTGACCGAAGGCCAGCAGCCCGATCCGATCTGGCGGGGCAAATTGGAAGCGGCAACGGTGAAATTCAAAGAGTTGGGCACACGGGCGGCAACTTGGGCGGGTGCCAGATTTAACGGCGCATCTGCGGTTTAAACGGCAACATCCGGTCACAATCTATCCGCGGTTGCGATGGGGCGTTGCTCTGTCGGGTCAGATGTGGCAGGAGGAAAGAGACGCAAACTAGACTGGTGAGTTTAGCCATATGAGCGATTTTTCTGCCCGCCGCGTGATGATGGTCGACACGCAAGTGCGCCCGTCTGATGTCACAAAATTCCCCATTATCGCGGCGATGCTTGCGGTGCCGCGCGAGGCCTATGTGCCACATTCGAAATCCGAGGCGGCTTATGTCGGTGAGAACCTTGAGATCGGCAATGGCCGGGTGATGGTGGAAGCCCGCACCTTGGCCAAGATGCTGGATGCGCTTGATGTGCAGCCGACGGACCGCGCTTTGTATATCGCGGGTGGTTTGGGCTATGGTGCTGCGGTGCTGGGGCGGATGCTGGCCTCGGTGGTGATGGTTGAATCCGACGCAGGGCTGGCGGGTGCGGCGCAGGCGAGTTTCGGCGCGGGTAACGTCTGCGTGGTGACGGGGCCGCTGGAGGCGGGTGCTGCGGGGTCGTATGATGTGATCCTGATCGAAGGCGGCGTACAGGACGTGCCCGAGGCGCTGCTTGCGCAACTGGCCGAAGGCGGTCGGATCGCCGCGATTTTCATGCAGGGTGCGCTGGGGTCGGTGAAGATCGGCCATAAGGCTGATGGCAGGGTGACGTGGCGGTTTTCGTTTAACGCCACGGCTCCGATCTTGCCGGGCTTCGCCAAAATCGCGGCTTTTGCGCTGTAACAGACAGACGGGGGGCCGGGCGTGATCTGGCCACTGACAACAAGCGCACAACGCGCAACGAAATATGAGGGCGTGATGCAGAAGTTCTGGGCAGCAGTGGCGGTGACGGCGGCAATGGTGGTGGCCCCTGCCGCACAGTCCGAGACTTTGGCGGATGCGCTGATCTCGGCCTATAAAACCTCGCATTTGCTGGATAAAAATCAGGCTGTGCTGCGCGCGGCGGATGAAGATGCCGCGGTGGCTTTGGCACAGTTGCGTCCGGTGATCAGTTTTGCCACGCAGGCGAGTCGGACCAAGCTTGACAATGCGTTTCGCACCAATCTTTTTGGCACTCCGGTCGGCGCGCCTGTGTACACCGAGTCTACCGATGCTTCGGCGCAGCTGAGCGCGACCTTCCTGATCTATGCAGGCGGGCGCGGCAAGATGGCGGTCGATGTGGCGCGTGAAAGCGTGCTTGCGACGCGTGAGCTTTTGGTGAACGTCGAGCAGCAGGTCTTGTTAGCCGCCGTTTCGGCCTATGTTGACCTGCGTTTGCAGGCGGAAATCGTAGCGCTTCGGCAATCCAACGTCCGGCTGATCAGCCAGGAATTGCAGGCGGCGAAAGACCGCTTTGATGTGGGCGAAGTGACGCTGACCGATGTATCCTTGGCCGAAGCACGCCGGGCTGCCGCGCAGTCGGGTCTGGCTGCGGCGCAGGGTGCGTTGGAAGTCGCGCGTGAGCGCTACAAGGCGGCGATTGGCCATTACCCCGGCAAGCTGGCGGGTCTGCCGAAGTTGCCGTTTGCCGCCAAATCGGAAGAAGCCGCGCGCGCAATCGCGGTGCGCAACCATCCGGTGATCAAACAGGCCGGTCATGAGGTGAAAATCTCGGATATTCGGGTCAAGATCGCCGAAGCCGCCTTCCTGCCGACGGTAAGCAGTTCTCTTACTGTCAACGAGGATTGGTTGTCGGGATCGGGCAATACCGTCGCCGGAATCCGGTTCAGCGATACGATCTATCAGGGCGGCGAACGCTCGGCTTTGTATCGGCAGGCCTTGGCGGGCAAGGAATCTTCGGCTGCGGCGCAGTTGCAGGCGGTGGTGGATGTGTCCGAAGGTGTCGGTCAGGCATGGTCGAACGTAATCGTGCAGCAGGCCTCGATCGAGGCCGGTGGTTTGCAGGTGACGGCGGCGCAAAAGGCGTTTGACGGCGTGCGCGAGGAAGCCACTTTGGGTGCGCGCACCACTTTGGACGTGCTGAACGCCGAGCAGGAATTGCTGAACGCGCGGGCGGCCAAGCTGCAATCCGAAGCCAGCCGCTATGTCGGCGTCTATCAGTTGCTGTCCACCATGGGGCAGTTGACGGCGGAACAGTTGAACCTTGGCATCACCACCTACGATCCAGAAGCCTATTATAACGCCGTCAAGACAGCGCCGCTGACTTCGACGCGCGGCAAGCGGCTGGACAAGATTCTGGAGAAAATCGGCAACTAAGCCGTTTCAGATATGCGTAGGGTGTAAGCGGCCCCTGCCCGGATGCGGCGCGGGGGCGGTTTTCATTAAACTCGTCGGCAGTCTATCCGCTTGATCGTTCTCGGTAATGCGCCAATTCCTTGTCATGCGTGGCTTCTGTCGCTAGACTGCCGATGAAGAGCAGAGTTTGAAATGCGTAGGGCGCCGTTAATGTCAGAGCCGTTGAGTTCGACCGAGATTGAGGATGTGCTGTCCTCTATCCGCAGGCTGGTGTCGGATGACATGCGGCCCGCTCCAAAGCTGGCGGTGGCTGCGGGCGATAAACTGATCCTGACCCCGGCGTTGCGGGTGGTGCAGACCGAGGCTGAACTGCCCGATCCTGTGCCGATGTTTGTTGCGGTGCCGAGATCAAACCTGATGGATGCCCCACCGGATACTCAGCGCAATGGCTTGGGCAGTGGCTTGGGCGGTGTCGTGGCCAGCGTAGGTGCTGCTGTGGACGCAAGCCCGGATGATTGGGAAGCGGAAATTGGCGACTCTGCGCCGCAGCCGGATATGGCCGCCGATATCGGCTTGACCAATCCATGGTCGCTGCCTGCCGATGACGCTTTGGATGACGTGTTGCCGGATGAGCCGCTGGCGTCGGATGAGGCGGGCGCCGCGCCGCATGATCATTTTGAGTATCACGCGGCTGCGGCGGCTGCCCCGGCGCAAACTCCGGCTTGGGCGCAAGCGGATGAGATCGGCCAGGACGATGAGGCTGAGGCCGCCATAGCGCCGCTGCATGGCACGCTAGAGCCTGATCCGGTTTGGGCCGATGCCGCCGAAGCCAGTGTGCTGGCGGCACTCGCCGAGCCGGATGCGGCGGACGACGACGACGCGTTCGATCAGGCGATGCGATTTGACGAAGACGTGTTGCGCGAATTGGTGCGTGACATGCTGCGCGAAGAACTGGCGGGCAAAATGGGCGAGCGGATCACCCGGAATATACGCAAGCTGGTGCGGGCGGAAATCGCACGCGCGCTGGCGGCGCAAGAGTTTGAATAGGTTCAGCTTGGGCAGGCCAAGTTTGAACAGGCTGGGGCCGACCGCAACCCAGTGACAGCACATAAAAAACGCGCCAGAAGGCGCGTTTTTCTTATTCTATGGCAGAGGTGGCTTATGCCGCTTCTGCATGCTCCAGTTCCAGCGCATGACGACGCTCGGATTCTTCGCGCGACAGTGCCACCGAAGTGCGCACGCCTTTTGAGACGAATTCCATCAGGCCTTTGACCACACGCTCGTTCGGGTCAATCCCGGCGCAGGACAACACTTCGCGGCCATCGCGCGAGCGTGCCCAACGGGCGATTTGATCGGGGCCGTTGCCATATTTCTTATCATCTGCAATGGCATCATCCAAAGCAGCCAAAACCACCGCCGCAAAAAGTTTGCGCGCCCGCTGGCCTTGCTCAAAGTTGAAGGCTGTGCTGTCAACCGTATCCAACATCACATTGTCCTTTTTTCTTGCTCTTGTATTTTCGTAACGTCTGCGCTTGTAACGTTTTGATAACGATTCGGGGGGTCAACTTTTGCATATCTGTCATGCGCTAGCGGCATGGCTTGCGACAGTATCTACCGAATCTAGTCGTCTTGCTTGCAGGCTTGACCCGATATATAGGGGGCGTTCCTTTAACTTCAACCTTTTGACAAGGTTTTACCACAAATGCCGAAGATCAACGGAAACGAAATCAAACCGGGCTTCATCATGGAGCATGACGGCGGGCTTTGGGCTGCGGTCAAGGTCAACCATGTCAAACCCGGCAAAGGTGGCGCTTTCGCGCAAGTAGAGCTGAAAAACCTGCGTGATGGCCGCAAGTTGAACGAGCGATTCCGTTCGGAAGACAAGGTGGAGCGGGTCGAGTTGGAGAACAAGGACCAGCAGTTTCTGTATGAAACCGATGGCCGCTTGGTGTTCATGGATTCCGAGACCTACGAGCAGGTTGAAATCGATGCCGAATTGCTGGGCGACCGTCGCCCCTTCCTGCAAGATGGCATGATGGCGACGGTGAATTATTACGGCGAAGAGCCGCTGAACGTCAGCCTGCCGCAGAAAGTGCGCTGCAAGGTGGTCGATACCGAGCCTGTGCAAAAGGGCCAGACCGCGGCGAACTCTTTCAAGCCAGCGATCTTGGACAACGGCGTGCGCATCATGATCCCGCCGTTTATCGGGCCGGATGAAGATATCATCGTGCATACCGAATTGATGGAATATTCAGAACGCGCGTAAGGTCTGGCGATTCGTCGGTGAGGGATTCAGGGCCGTCCTTTTGGGGCGGCCTTTTTTGTTTCAGGGGTGTGTGATGGACGTGATTTTGCAAGCGGTGCGGGCGGCGGGCAGGGCGGCGGTGTTGCCAAGATTTCGGGCTTTGGCTGTGGGTGAGGTCAGCCAGAAAACCGATTTCGCCGATTTGGTGACGGTGGCGGATACCGAGGCCGAGGCTTTGATCTGTGCTGCTTTGGCGCAGACCTGGCCCGAGGCGCGGGTGATTGGTGAGGAGGCGGTGGCGGCTGATCCCAGCTTGAGGGATGCGATGGCGGGCCTCGGGTGGCAGGTGATCGTCGATCCGGTCGATGGCACCTGGAATTTCGCCAAGGGGCTTGCGACCTTTGGCATGATCGCGGCGGCTGTGCTTGATGGCGTGGCCAAGTATGGTTTGCTCTATGACCCGCTTTTGGATGACTGGGTGGAGGTGACGGCGGGTGGTGCGGCGCGGTTCGTGCAGGCGGATGGGCGGTCGCAGGTGTTGTGGGTGTCGCAAGTTTCCGATCCGGCACAAATGTGTGGCTTCATTCCGGTGGGGCTGTTCAAGGCGGAACAAAAGCGCGCGGCGGTGTTGGCGGGGCTGGGCTATGGCCGCGTCACGTCTTTGCGCTGTTCGTGCCATGAGTATCGGCTGATGGCGCAGGGCCATGTCGAGTTTGTGCTTTCGGGGCCAGAACCGCATCCGTGGGATCATGCGGCGGGCGTGTTGGCGGTGCGGGCGGCGGGCGGCGTGGCGCGGTTTCTGGATGGTGCCGCGTATGATCTGGCGCGCAGGGCGGGGGTGTTGCTGGTGGCCAACTCTGAGGCGACTTGGAGCCGGGTGGCGCTGGATTATGCGGCGTTGGCGGATTGATACCTTGCGCTTCCTGAGGCGGCGGATGCCTCCGGCTAACCCGAATGGCGGCACGCCATTCGGGCCTGGATATTTGAGCAGAGAGGATGACCTTTAGGGCAGAATTTTCACAGCGCGATTTTGGCGGTGCCTGCGGTGAGGTTCTCTGTGCGGTCAAAGCGCAGGTAGGCAATGGCGCGGCCTTGGCTTTGGGTGAACAGGGTGCCTGCGGGTTTGTCACCTTGCAGGATTGGGGTGCCGGGGGGGGCCTCGCCTGCGATGGTGACGGTGATCAGGCCCTTTTTCAGCTCGGTCTTGTGTTTCATCCGGGCGGTGACTTCTTGGCCGACATAGCAGCCTTTGCGGAAGTCGACGCCGTGCAGGCGCTCAAAGCCGGATTCCAGCAGGTAGCTGTCGTCGGGGACAAGCTCGATGCCAGTTTCGGGGATGCAATAGGCGACGCGGATGGCGTCCCAGTCAATCTCGGGTGGGCCACCTGCGGCACCATAGCCGCGCCAGCCGAGGGCGGGGTGGCGGGGGTCGGCGATGGTGCCGGGGGGGGCTGCGCCAAGCCCGCGCGATACGGTCAGATCGGTGGCCGCGAACTGCACATCGGCGCGCAGGCGGTACATCGACAGGCGGCGGAGCGTGGCTTCGGCAATGCTGTGTTTGATGTCCAAAAGCAGGCGGTCGCCTTGCGCTACCAGCAGGAAATCGGCGAGGTATTTGCCCTGCGGCGTCAGCAGCGCCGCCCAAACCGCGCCATCACCGCGCCCCAAAGGCAGCACGTCATTGCTGACCATGCCTTGCAGAAATGTCAGCCGATCCACTCCGGTGACGGTAAAAACACGGCGGTCGGCGGCGGTTTCGCCCAACATGGCTTAGTCCTTGAATTGCAGGCGATAGAGGCCAGCGTAAAGCCCGCCCTGTGCCAGAAGTTGATCATGCGTGCCGGTTTCCGCAACCCTGCCGTGGTCCATCACCACGATTTTGTCGGCATTGCGCACGGTGGCAAGCCGGTGCGCGATCACCAAAGTGGTGCGGCCTTGGCTGCCATGGGCAAGAGCTTCGGCGACGATGGATTCCGATTGCGCATCCAGCGCCGAGGTCGCTTCATCCAACAGCAGCACGGGGGCATCCTGCACCAAAGCCCGCGCAATCGCCACCCTTTGCCGCTGGCCACCCGACAGCGCAGAGCCGCGCGGGCCGACCGGGGTATCGACGCCACGCGCTAGCAAGGCCAGAAAATCGGCGACATGGGCGGCGCGCAGGGCGGCGTCTAGCGCATCTGGTTTCACGCTGCGACCCAAAGCGATGTTCTCGACGAGGGTTTCATCAAACAGCGCCGAGTCTTGCGTGACGGTGGCAAACAGCGCGCGTTGATCGGCCAAGGCGAGGCCGGAAGCGATCACGCCGCCGATACGGATCACGCCACTGGCGGGCTCCATAAGCCCGGTCAGCAGGTGGAACACTGTGCTCTTGCCCGCCCCAGACGAGCCAACCAGTGCCGTGGTCTTGCCTGCCTCGGCGGTGAAGGACAGACCGCGCAGCACGGGTTGGTCGCCATGCGCGAAGCTGACATCCTCAAAACGAATTTCCGGCGCGCCGGGGGCGGGCAGAGCCAGGCTGACCTCGGGGCGGGGATAGGCGGGGCGGGCGTCAAACAGCGCGTAGATGCGTTCCAGGCTGGCGGAGGCGACTTGCCAGGTGCCCGACATCTCGCCTAAGCGGCGCAGGGGTTGGAAGGTCAGCGACATCGCGGTGAAGAACGACATGAAATCGCCAGTGGTGCGCTGGCCCGAGGAAATCTCATCGCCTGCCATCAGCAACACCGCGAAAAATCCCAGACCCGTCACCAGATCAATCATCCCCGGCATCAGGCTGCGGGCGAAGATCGAGCGTACCTCGGCGCGGCGGATCGACTTTAGCACCGTGCGGAAGCGCCCGGTCTGGTAGTCTTCCATCCGGTTCAGCTTGATCGCGTTGATGCCGTGGAAAATCTCGTCTAAGCGCGTGGCGCGCTGGCCGGCCTGATCGCGCAGCTCGTTGGATTTGCGCCGCACATAGCGCTGCAACATTGCGGCGGGCAGGATCAGCAAGGGGGCGCCGATCAGCGCCGCCAGCGTCCAGTGCAGATCAATCGAGACGGCCACCGCCAGCAGGGTTATCAACCCCAGCAGATCGCGGCCAATGCCGGTGACCAAGGCGCTCCAGATGCCTTGCACCGCCCCGGTATCGCCCTGCACGCGTTCAATCAGCACACCGGGCGGGTTGGTCTGGAAAAACGGCGCATCCAGTGTCAGAATATGGCGCAAAAGGTCGGATTGCATAGTCGCAGAAACCCGCTGAGAGATCGACCAGATCAGAGTGCGCGATACCACCACAGTGAAGGCGCGCGCGGCAAACAAACCGAAGATCGCAAAGCCGACACCGTAAAGCGCCGCCTCGCCGCCGGGGGTGAACACCACGTCGAACAGCGGTTTCAGCAGATACGACAACCCACCAAGCGCGCTGCCTTCGATGATCATCAACAGCAGGCACGCAAGGATGCCCCAGGTGTGTTGGTGGATATAGCCTGCCCAAAAACGCCGGAGCAGGCTGGGCGCATGCAGGCTGGGCGCATGCTGACTGGGCCCTTGCTGACTGGGCCCTTGCTGACTGGGCCCTTGCTGACTGGGATTGGCTTGGGTCACAAGGCGAGGCACTTTCGGTTGCGAGCGATTGGCGGTTGCGAGCGATTGGCGGTTGCGCGTGGCTGAATTGGTCTAGCTTGCGCAGGCGGTGAGGGCAAGCGCGGCTGCGGCGGCGGGCGCAGGACTGCTGCTGGCGATTGACGCGGCATATCGGCCCGGATAGCCATGTCAGGTTTGTATTTGGAGCCTGACATGACCCTCGCCAACGGCCGTCCTTATCTTGCCATTCCGGGCCCCTCGGTGATGCCCGACCGGGTGTTGGCCGCGATGCACCGAGCGGCACCGAACATCTATGAGGGGGCTTTGTATGATCTGGTGGCCTCGCTTTGGCCCGATCTGAAGGCGCTGGCGGGGACCAAAGCTTCGGTTGCGGCCTATATCGGCAATGGTCATGCGGTCTGGGAGGCGGCGAACGCCAACATGTTCTCGCGTGGCGAGAAGGCTTTGGTGCTGGCGACCGGGCAATTCGGGCTGAGCTGGGCGAACTCGGCGCGCGCGATGGGGATTGAGGTTGAGGTGCTGGATTTCGGCAAATCGACCCCGGTTGATATGGCGCGCGTCGAGGGCGTTCTGCGCGCGGATAAGGCGGGCGGGATCAAGGCGGTTTTGACGACGCAGGTGGATACGGCAAGCACGATCCGCACCGATGTGGCGGCATTGCGCGCGGTGATGGACAGCGCGGGGCATGGTGCGTTGCTGGCGGTGGATTGCATCGCAAGCTTGGGCTGTGATGAATACCGCATGGATGACTGGGGTGTCGATGTCACGGTGGCGGCAAGCCAAAAGGGGCTGATGACGCCGCCGGGGATGGGGTTCATCTGGTTTTCCGATAAGGCGCGGGCGCGGACTGTGGGCGCTGATTTGCGCACGCCGTATTGGGATTGGACCCCGCGTGCGGACGCCGAGGAGTTCTGGCAGCTGTGGAACGGCACCGCCCCCACCCATCATCTTTATGGGCTGCGCGAGGCTTTGACGATGATCGGCGAGGAGGGGCTGCCTGCGGTCTGGGCGCGGCATGACTGTCTGGCGCGCACAGTTTGGGCGGCGTTTGACTGCTGGGGGGCCGGCAATCCTTTGATCGGGCTGAACGTGGCCAGCCCTGCCGATCGGGGGCGGTCGGTGACGGCGGCGCGGTTTGGCGCACCCCACGCGACGCGGTTGCGGCAGTGGTGCGAGCATCGCGCCGGGGTGACGCTGGGGATCGGGCTGGGGATGGCTCCGAGTTCGGACCCCGCCTATCACGGCTTTCTGCGGGTGGCGCACATGGGGCATGTGAACGCCCATATGACTTTGGGGGCGCTGGCGGTGATGGAAGCGGGGATGATCGCCTTGGATATCCCGCATGGGCCGGGGGCCTTGGCGGCGGCGGCGGCTGTGGTTGCGGCAGGAGCCGGGGTTTGAGGGCCCGTCTACGCCTGGACAGATTCGCGCGTGTGGGTTTTCAAGAGGTTAGCCTTGGGTGGTTCATACTGTCTTAACCTTTGACGGCAGGGATCTGAAACGGGGGCGGTCTCGGCCCCCATCAAGGGGGCGCTCGACCGCGCTGCCGGGGGATGGGTTTGCGGCGTTGCGCTTGGCGTTGATCGAGGCCGCTCCGCGGGGAGTATTTGGCAAAGAGCAAATCCTGGCGAGATTGAGGGGCTTGGGGTTTATTCTGTGCGGAGGGGGCGGTGACGGGGCTGTTTTGGTTTCGCGGCAAGCATAGGCAGCGAAAAATGCTGTCGCGTGATGTGCGTGGTTGCGATTTTCGATTGCCTGCAAGTTTGAACTCCACTGGACTGCTTGCGGGTGATGGGAGGCTGGTGCGATGACGGATGAAGCGCGCGGGATGCTGGAGGCGGCCTGTCATTGCGGGGCGGTGCAGTTTCGGCTGCGGCTAAGCGATGGGGTGACCTCGGCGCGGCGCTGTGATTGCTCGCTGTGCCGGATGCGCGGGGCGGTTGTGGTCTCGGCGCAGGTTGGGCGCATTGAATTCGTGCGGAGTGAGGAGAATTTGAGCCTGTACCAGTTCAACACTTGGGTGGCGCGACATTATTTTTGCAAGACCTGCGGGATTTACACCCATCATCAGCGCAGGTCAAACCCCGGGCAGTTTGGCGTCAATGTGGCCTGCATTGCGGGGATGTCACCGTTTGATTTTGCTGAGGTTTTGGTGATGAACGGCGTGGCGCATCCCTCGGATTCTGGCGGTGGCGACCGGGTGGCGGGGGTGTTGCGGTTCTCGAAGATCTGAGCAGGTGTTCTGAGACGCGGGTATTTGAGACGGCGGAGCGGTTTTGGCCGCCATCAAGGGGCACTCGACCGCGCTGCCGGGGCATGGCTTTGCAGCCTTGGGTCGGGGCAGGCGGTGGGATGCTCCGCAGGGAGTATTTGGCAAAGAGCAATGGCTTTTGTCGGGGGCTGTGCTCGGGGCGGATTTCAGCGATTTGGCGTTGCGGCAAGACGGACATGTGTTTGTCAGTGCTGCGGCCAGTGGCGCGAGTTGGCATAAAACGCCAGATTATTTGCGGCACGCAGCACGGAAACAGCACTTTGCTGCGTGATTTGTTGGTGGCGACGCGGGAGGCGGGTGCGCCGGATTGGTTTTCCATGCGCGATGCGGGTCCGGTTTCGCCGCGGCCCTGCGCCCTGCCGGAGCGCGGTGATCTTGATGTCGTTGCTGATGGATCAACCTATTTGGCGGCGGCGATCAGGGGGGTAGCGGGAAGACTGGGGTGTTTGGCCTGCGGTTGATGCGGGCGATGTGTTGGGGGTGATTTCCGCGGTTTATCCGGGGCTGTCTTCGGACCGCGCAGTGCTGCGGCGGGCGTTTGGCAGCACTGGTTTGCCGAGCGGGGCATTGCTGCGGCGTGTGTTTGGCAGCGCTGGTTTGCCGAGCGGCGCATTGCGTGGTTGCGGATGCGCTATGACAGCGCTGCGGCTGAGCCGACAGCAGAGGTGGCGCGGATTTGTGTGGCTTTGGGCGTGGCGGAGCCTGTCGCGCGGCGGCTGATATCGGGGGGTGCGAAACGCACGGATGCGGCACATGCGGCTTGGATGCTGCGGTAGTGATTGGATGGGATGGTGCAGGCTTGAGCTTGTGGCTGAGGCCGCGCGCTGCGGGATTGGATTTGAGATCGGGGTGCCGGGGGTGAGCTGCGTCTCTGGATAACGGAAAACTTTGGCATTCCGGTCTGGATATTTGAGCCAATATGAAAGCCGGGATGATTTTCTATTAGGTATAATCAATCAATATCAAAGCGTTGTTGAGATAACATCATGCATCACATGAAGTGCTTATGGCTGCTCTATCGCGTCGGATGTGGCGCGGTTGCGCTCGGTCAGCGTGATGTAGAGCGCGCAGGCGATCAGCACACCGACGCCGAGGAAGGTCAGGGCATCGGGGAAATCACCGAAGAAATACCAGCCGACGGCGGTGGCGACCACCATCTCGGTATAGGCCAAAGGTGCCAGCAGCGAGGCCTCGGCATAATCATAGGCGCGCACGATCAGGTAGTGGCCGAAGGTGGCGATGACCCCCAAGCCTGCGCACATCAACCATTGCGCGGGCGTTGGGCTATGCCAGACGAAGGGCATGGCGAGGCTGAGAAACGCCGCACCCACCGCGTTGGTTTGAAAGGTGGTGACCATGGCGGGCGCGCGGCCCGAGATGTGGCGGGTCATCACGAAATAGATCGCAAGGAAAGTGCCAGCGCCGAGTGCCAGCAGGCTGCCGGGGTTCAGCGCGACAAAGCCGGGGCGGATGATGATCAAGGTGCCTGCAAAGCCCACGGCGACTGCGGCCCAGCGGTTGCGGGGCACGGTTTCTTTCAGCACCAGCGCCGACAGCGCGATGACAACCAAGGGCTGCACAAAGAAGATCGCCAGCGCGTCGGCGATCGGAAGGTATTTCAGCGACAGAAAGAAGCAAAAGGTGGCGAGGATCAGGAAAGCGGCGCGCAGGCTGTGATAGACGGGGCGGTCGGGGATCAGGCCTTTTGGGCCTTTGTGGGGCAGCGCGAAGGGCAGGGCCACGAGTGCTCCGACGCTGAGCCGGGCCCAGACGATTTGCAGCACCGGCACGCCCTGCTGGCCGAGGAATTTGGCGAAAACGTCGATGAAGGGCAGGCTGGCCATCGCGCCCAGCATGAAGGCAACGCCGATCAGCGGCGAGGCGGGGGGGCGGGGCATGATCTGGCGTCCTGCAACGGGGGGCCTTTCGGGGCGTTGGTGTCTGTCTAGGGGGGGCTGGTTGCGGGGTCCAGCCTGTTTGCGACATCGTGGCCGGGGATGGTCTGGGCGTTGACAGTGTAACTCTGGCTGGTGGCGGATGGCTGCGGTGCTGCGGTTTTGGGCGATCTGCTGAAAAATCACGCGGATTTGCGGATGCAGCCCGGTTGTGGGGAGTTTCGGCCTTCACCCTGCCGGGGGCGCTGCTATGATAAGGCGAAATTGCAACGTAGGCCTGCCATGCCCTCCGCTACGCCAAACGCCATGCGCCGCCCCGTTGTCGGGATCATCGGCAATGCGCACACCATGAACGAGCGCTATGAGGTGCATGCCGCCGGGCATATCAACTCGGAAGCGGTGGCGGAGGTGGCGTGTTGCGTGCCGTTGATCGTACCGGCGGACCCTCGGTTTGTCTCGGTCGCCGATCTGATGGCGGTGTGTGACGGGTTTTTGCTGACCGGGGGGCGGCCCAATGTGCATCCCGATGAATATGGTGAGGCGGAAACCCCGGCGCATGGCGCGTTTGACCGCGGGCGCGATGCGATCACGCTGCCGCTGATCCGGGCTTGTGTGGCCAGTGGTCAGCCGTTTTTTGGGGTGTGCCGGGGGTTTCAAGAGGTTAATGTGGCGATGGGCGGCTCGCTTTACCCCGAAATCCGTGATCTGCCGGGGCGGTTGAACCACCGGATGCCACCGGATGGCACGATGGAGGAGGTGTTCGCGCATCGCCATGTGGTGAAATTCACCGAAGGCGGGGTGTTTGCGCGGCTGATGGGGGCGTCCGAAGTGATGACCAACACGCTGCATGGGCAAGGGATTGCGCGGGCAGGCGGGCGGATTGTGATTGATGGCGTCGCACCGGATGGCACGCCCGAGGCGCTTTATGTTAAGGATGCGCCGGGGTTCACGCTGTCGGTGCAGTGGCATCCCGAATGGAATGCGGCGAATGATCCGGTGTCGCGGCCTTTGTTCACGGCGTTTGGCGATGCAGTGCGGGCTTGGGCGGCGCGGGCTTGGGCGGCGCGGGGATAGGCGTTTAGGGATTTTTAACCAAGGTGCGGCAGGATGCCGGCATGTCCGCTTTGCCCCCAATCAGTCCTCAGCAGTTTTTCCTGGAGCTTTTTGGCTCGCAAGCCGCGATGAGTGGCGCAATCATTCGGCGCAAGGTGCGGGATGTAGAGCGTTACATCGGGCGGGAGGCGTTCTTGGCCGAAGCCAAGCGGCGGGGATTTCCGGTGGTGGAAAATGCCGGGCAGTTTGTGATCTTTTGCAATAATGAACCGATCCGACGGCTGTTGTAGGGCGATTTTCGCGCGAAAATCGTGCCGGAATTCGCGCGAATTCCGATCCCGATTGGCGTTGTTGGCGCAAACATTGGCGGTATACTGCGGGCAGATTCTTGGGAGATTGACGATGAAGCGTTCGCGTATCAATGAGATCATGGCTGGGGCAGAGGATATGGTGCGCCAGTATGGCTTTGTCTTGCCGCCCTTTGCCAACTGGACTCCGGCTGAGTTCAAGGCGAACAAACCGATTGCATCGCGGGTGATTGAGGGCCGCTGCGGCTGGGATATCACCGATTACGGTCAGGGTCGGTTTGATCAGATGGGGCTGTTTCTGTTCACCTTGCGCAATGGATCGCTGGTCGATCTGCAACGCGGCGGTGGGATGTGCTATGCCGAGAAGCTGTTGATTTCGCGGCAGGATCAGCTGTCGCCGATGCACACCCATGTCATCAAAGCGGAAGATATCATCAACCGGGGCGGGGCGACTTTGGTGGTTGAACTTTATGGTTCGGACGATAAAGGCAACTGGGCGGCGGATCGCGGCGGGCTGGTGCGTTGTGACGGTATTGAGCGACCTTACAAGCCCGGCGACAAGCTGAAACTCGCGCCGGGTGAATCGGTGACGCTGATGCCGGGCGATTGGCACGCGTTTTGGGGCGAGGGCGGCGATGTGTTGATTGGCGAGGTCTCGACGGTGAACGACGATGTCACCGACAACGTGTTCCGCGAGCCGATTGGGCGGTTTGCCGATATTGAAGAAGATGTAGCGCCGACGCATTTGCTGGTCAGCGATTACGACAAGTGGTTGTGAGGCCGTCGGAACTCTAAGCATGAAAAAACCCGCCTCAAACTGAGGCGGTTTTTTTTGTTGGCTGCCGCGTTCCGCTTATGGCTGCGGGCAGAGGCCGTTGACCAAGGGCACCGCGCAGACGGCAGGGGCTGCCGGAGCCGTCACCGCAGGCGCGGTTGAGGCCGGGGCGGTGGCTGCTGGTGCTGTAGCCACCGGAGCGGTGGCGGCTGGTGCTTTAGCCACTGGAGCGGTGGTTGCTGGCGCGGGGGCCATCGTCTCGGCGGGCGCCATGGTCGCATCCGGGGCCATGGTTGCGGCAGGTGATGCCTCAGCCGGGGCGGTTGTCGCCGCAGGTGCTGCGGGCAAGATCGTGGCACCCGGTAGCATGGTCGGGGTGGCACTCAGCACCGGGGCCATGGCCTCAACCGGGGCGGGCTTTTTCTTTTTCGGCGCGGGTGGCGGCAGTTTCAGCTTGTCAGGGTAGCTGCCATCGGCGTTCAGCACCACGACCTTGGCACCATCCTGCACGCGGTTGTACAGATCCATCACGTCCTGGTTGATCATGCGGATACAGCCTGACGAGGCGTTTTTGCCGATCGAGAACCATTCCGGCGTGCCATGGATGCGGTAGCCGTAATCCACGCCATTGGTCGTCAGATACAAGGCGCGCGCGCCCAGCGGATTGGTCGGCCCGCCGGGCTGGCCTTTTTCCCATTTCGCAAGCTCGGGGTGGCGCTCGATCATTTCCGGCGGCGGCGTCCATTTCGGCCAATGCGTGCGGCTGGTGATATTGGCCACCCCCGCCCATTGGAAGCCCGCGCGGCCGACCGCGATGCCGTAGCGCAGCGCGGTGTTCTTGCCGTTGATGTAGTAGAGATGGCGCTCTGACGGCGCGATGATGATGGTGCCCACCGCTTCGGCGCTGTCGTAGGCAACTTGCTGCACCTGAAATTCCGGCGGCACTTTTTCGACCGGCACCGTCGGCACCGTGATGCCGTCATCGCTGACGCCCGCATAATGCAGCGCATTGTCGGTTGGCACCGGGGCTTGCGCTACGCCCGGTGTCGCCCCGGGGAGAGGTGTGCCCGGCACGCAGGCCGCGAGTGTCAGCGACAAAGCTGTCGCTGCCAGAAGTTTAACCGTCAAAAAACGCATCCGTCAGCCCATCACAAAAAGGGGGCGGCAGGGAAGTGCCGCCGAGATTCTCTTGTAAAGACGCTAGTGGAGCCGAAAAGCAAGGTCAAAGCCCTTGTTTCCAATATGCGCATAATCACAAGCTCGTGGGGTGGCGCGCATCCGGGGCTTACCTGTGCGCGCCACAGGCTGCTGGATCTGGCGCGCCCCTACAACGTCGTACGCAGATGCCAGAGTTCGGGAAACAGCTCGACATCCAGCATCCGGCGCAGATAGCTGACACCGCCGGTGCCGCCCGTGCCGCGTTTGAGGCCGATGACGCGTTCCACCGTGGTGACATGGTTGAAGCGCCAGCGTCGGAAGTAATCCTCGAAATCCACCAGCTTTTCGGCCAACTCGTAGGCCTGCCAGTATTGCGTCGGATCGCGGTAGACCATTTCCCAGACCCGCTGCACGCCCTCATGCACCAGCCAAGGCTGGCGCAGATCGCGGTTCAGCACGTCTTCGGGCACCGGCAGCCCTGCGCGGGCGAGATGGCGCAGGGCTTCGTCGTAGAGGCTGGGGCGGGCGAGTTCGGCTTCCAAGAGGGCGGTGAGGTCGGCGCGGTGCGCGTGGGGTTTCAGCATCGCCAAGTTGCGATTGCCGACGGCATATTCAATCAGGCGGTATTGCCAGGATTGAAAGCCCGAGGACTGCCCCAAACCTTCGCGGAAGGTGGTGTAATCCGACGGCGTCATGGTGCGCAAAACGTCCCAGGCGTTGTTCAGCTGCTCAAAAATCCGGGAAATCCGGGCGAGCATCTTGAACGCTTCCGGTGCGCGACCTGCGGCTATGGCTTGGCGGGCGGCATTGAGTTCGTGTAGCGCCAGTTTCATCCAAAGCTCGGAGGTCTGGTGCTGGATGATGAACAACATCTCGTCATGCGCCGGGGTCAGTTGGCGTTGGGCGGAAAGGATCTGGTCGATGTGCAGATAATCGCCGTAGGACATCCGCCCATCGAACGACATCTGCGCGCCCTCAGAGGCTGGGTTGTAGGGGGTGGGATTGTCGGCGCTTTGGTGCATCGGGCAGCCGGGCTTGTCATCGGTGGTCATATCATTCTCTCCTGTCATGGGGTTTGCCCCGGATGGGGCGTCAGGCGCAGGAATGAGATTGGCGGTTGAGGACCGAAAGATTGCCGATGGTGCGCCACTGCGCGATCCATCCGGCGGGGCGGCAAAGGGCGGTGCTTGTGGCTTTCACCTTGGTCAAAATACTCCCGCCGGAGGCATCCGTGGCTGGCGGCAAGAGCCTCCGGCGGGGATATTTGAGCAGAGAGGATGACCTAAGCGGCATCACGTGACTTTCGCGCGGGTTTTATAGTCGGGGCGGTCCCAGAGGTTGTTTTGCATGATGTCGGCGATTATCGCTATGGCTTTGGCCACGTCGCTTTCGTCGATGAACAAGGGCGTGAAGCCGCAGCGGATGATGTCGGGGGCGCGGAAATCGCCGATCACGCCGCGGGCGATCATGGCTTGCATGATGGCGTAGCCTTCGGGATGGCGGAACGAGACTTGGCTGCCGCGATCTTGATGGCTGCGCGGGGTGGCGAGGCTGAGCGTGGGGCAGGCGGCCTCGATCCCGGCGATGTATTGGTCTTGCAAGGCTAGCGAGGCTTGGCGCAGGGCGGCCATGTCGACTTGGTCCCAGATGTCCAGCGAGGCTTCCAAGGCGGCCAGTTGCAGGATCGGCGGGGTGCCGACGCGCATCCGCTCGGCCCCGGTGGCGGGGAGATAGTCGAGATCGAAGGCGAAGGGGGCGGCGTGGCCTTGCCAGCCGGATAGGGCGGGGCGGGCGGTATCGGCATGGCGGGGGGCGACGTAGATGAACGCCGGACCACCGGGGCCGGAGTTGAGGTATTTATAGGTACAGCCGACCGCGAAATCGGCGTTGCATTTGCTCAGTTCGACCTGAAAGGCCCCGGCAGAGTGGGCCAGATCCCAGATCGTCAGCGCGCCGTGTTGATGGGCGCGGGCAGTGATCGCGGCCATGTCGTGGCGGCGCCCGGTGCGGTAATCGACTTCGGTGATCATCGTCACCGCGATGGTGTCGTCAATGGCGTCCAGCAGGTCTTCGGGGGCGACGGTTTTCAACTCGTAGCCATTGCCAAGGGTGCGGCAGAGGCCCTCGGCCATGTAGAGATCAGACGGGAAATTACCGGTATCGGAGAGAATGACTTTCCGGGTCGGGTTCATCTCAAGGCAAGACGCCAGCGCCTGATAGACCTTGATCGACAGCGTGTCGCCCATCACCACATGGCCAGCCTCGGCCCCGATCAGCCGCGCGATGCGGTCGCCGACGCGCATCGGCTTGTCCATCCACGCGGCTTTGTTCCAGGCGGTGATCAGCATCTCGCCCCATTCCGCCGTGACCGTCTGCGCCACCCGTGCGGCGGTGGCCGTCGGCAGCGGGCCCAGCGAATTGCCGTCGAGATAGATCATGCCAGTGGGCAGGTGGAACTGGGCTTTGGTGGCGGCGAAATCGGTCATGGCAGGCTCCTTCAGGCACAGCGTCGCATGGCGGTTTGGGGTCAGCAATAGGCGGAATGGCCAAAAATTTCAAGCTTGAAATTGTTTCGAATCGCGGCGGCCTTGCTGGATTCGCCGGATGTTTGCGCTATCGAGAGGGATTTGGGTACGATGTTGAAATTGCACTGATATTCAGCGGCGGGAAATTCGTCCGTCTGGGTGGTTTGGAGCGGAATTTTTGCCCCAAGCGCCTGCTGCGCCTGCTTTCATCCGGTAAAGCCGACAGGTTTTTCACCAAAAGCGGCAATCAAGCGTTGAACTATCGGGCGGCAATGCTAAGCCTCATGGGGGATTTGGCGGTCACGGTTGCTCCTTGAACCGCCCAAACGCGGGGGAATACGTTGAAAATAGGTGCGTTGAGCGAGATTTTTGCAGGCGAAAACCGGGTGGCGATGACCCCGGAATCGGCGCTGCAACTGGTGAAACTGGGGCATGTTTGCGTCATTCACGCTGGGGCGGGGGCGAAAGCGGGGTTCTCCGACGCTTTGTATATCAAGGCAGGGGTTGAGGTTCTGGCTTCGGCTGCCGAGGTTGTTGCGAGCGCCGATGTGCTGGTGAAGGTGCGTGGGCCGGAAGTTGCCGAGGCGCAGGCGTTGCGCGAGGGGCAGACGCTGATCTCGATGTTCTGGCCAGCGCAGAACCCGGACCTGCTGGAGATCGTCAAGGCGCGCGGTGCTACCGTGGTGGCGATGGATATGGTGCCGCGGATCAGCCGCGCCCAGAAGATGGATGCGCTGTCGTCGATGGCCAATATCGCGGGCTATCGCGCGGTGATCGAGGCGGGCTCGAACTTCGGGCGGTTCTTTACGGGGCAGGTGACGGCGGCGGGCAAGGTTCCTCCGGCGAAGGTTTTGGTTGTCGGTGCAGGCGTGGCTGGTCTTGCGGCGATTGGCACCAGCGTGTCTTTGGGCGCGATTGTGCATGCGTTTGATGTGCGCCCGGAAGTGGCCGAGCAGATCGAGTCGATGGGCGCGAGTTTTGTGTATCTGGAGTTTGATGCCAGCGAATTGCCGGATGGCGCTGCGACGGGGGGCTATGCGGCCCCGTCGAGCCCCGCCTTCGCGGCAAAGCAGCTGGCGAAATTCCGTGAATTGGCGCCAGAGATGGACATCGTGATCACCACCGCGCTGATCCCCGGACGGCCTGCGCCAAAGCTGTGGACCGCCGATATGGTGGCTGCGATGAAGCCCGGCTCGGTCGTGGTGGATTTGGCCGCCGAGCGCGGCGGCAACTGCGATCTGACGGTGATGGATCAGAAAATCGTGTCCGACAATGGCGTGACGGTGGTGGGGTATACCGATTTCCCAAGCCGGATGGCGGCGCAGGCATCGACGCTTTATTCCAACAATATCAGGCATATGCTGGCCGATCTTACACCAAAGAAAGATGGTGTGATTGATCACAATATGGCCGATGACGTGATCCGGGGCGCGACTGTTGCCAAAGATCACGAGATCACCTTCCCACCACCGCCGCCAAAGATCGCGGCGATTGCGGTGCAAAAGCCGAAGGAAAAGGTCAAGGAACTGACCCATGACGAAAAGCGCGCGGCGGAAGCGGCGGTGTTCACGGCGCAGACGCGTTCTCAGGTGGGGATGCTGGTGATCGGCGGTGGGCTGATTTTGCTCGCGGGGCTGTATGCGCCAGCAAGCTTCATGTCGCATTTTATCGTGTTCGTGCTGTCGGTCTATGTCGGCGTTCAGGTGATCTGGAATGTCTCGCACTCGCTTCACACGCCGCTGATGGCGATCACCAATGCGATTTCCTCGATCATCATCTTGGGCGCGCTGATGCAGATCGGCTCGGGCAACTGGTTGGTGATGATCCTCGGCGCTTTGGCGGTGTTCATGGCGGGGATCAATATTTTCGGCGGTTTCATGGTGACACGGCGGATGCTTGCCATGTTCCAGAAGTCGTAAGGGAGCGCGCAGATGGAATATGGATTCACCACGGCGGCCTATGTGGTCGCAGCCGTTTTGTTCATTCAGTCGCTCGGCGGGTTGTCCGGGCAAGAAAGTGCCAAGCGCGCGGTTTGGTATGGCATCGTCGGCATGGCGCTGGCGGTTGCGGCGACGCTTTATGGGCCGGGGGCGATTAACTGGCTGATCTCGCTGGTTATGATTGCGGCGGGCGGGGCGATTGGCTGGTATGTCGCGCAAAAGGTGCAGATGACCGAGATGCCGCAGCTGGTGGCGGCGATGCACTCGCTGGTTGGTTTGGCGGCGGTGTTCATCGGCTATAATACGCATATCGAGATGGTGCGGGTTTTGGGCTTGGACGAGGCTGCGCGCAGTGCTTTGGCAGGTTTTGCGGCGGTGATTGCGCATAAATCCGGCGTCGAAGTGTCGATCCTGCGGGTCGAGACGTTCCTTGGCGTGTTCATCGGGGCGGTGACGTTTACCGGCTCGGTGGTGGCCTTTGGCAAGCTGGCGGGCAAGGTTGACGGCAAGGCGAAAAAGCTGCCGGGCGGGCATGTGCTGAACGCAACGGCGGCGATCGTGTCGCTGGTTTTGTTGGTGGTGTATCTGCAAACCGGCTCGACCTTGGCGCTGCTGGGCATGACGGTGGCCGCGTTGTTCATCGGTTATCACCTGATCATGGGCATCGGCGGCGCGGATATGCCTGTCGTGGTGTCGATGCTGAACTCTTATTCCGGCTGGGCGGCGGCGGCGATTGGTTTCTCGCTGTCGAACGATTTGTTGATTGTTGTGGGCGCGCTGGTGGGGTCTTCGGGTGCGATCCTGAGCTATATCATGTGCAAGGCGATGAATCGTTCCTTTATCAGCGTGATCTTGGGCGGCTTTGGTGGCACCACGGGCCCGGCGATGGAGGTCACCGGCGAGCAGGTGGCGATTGATGCCGAAGGCGTCGCTGCGGCTTTGAATGATGCCGACAGCATCATCATCATTCCGGGTTACGGCATGGCGGTGGCGCAGGCGCAGCAATCGGTGTCGGAATTGACGCGCAAGCTGCGGGCGGCGGGAAAGACCGTGCGCTTTGCGATCCATCCGGTGGCGGGGCGTCTGCCGGGGCATATGAACGTGCTTTTGGCCGAGGCGAAGGTGCCTTATGACATCGTGCTGGAGATGGATGAGATCAACGACGATTTCCCGACGACCGATGTGGCGATCGTGATTGGCTCGAATGACATCGTCAATCCGGCGGCGCAGGAAGATCCGAACAGCCCTATTGCGGGGATGCCTGTGTTGGAATGCTGGAAGGCAAAGCAAGTGTTTGTCAGCAAGCGCGGGCAGGGCACGGGCTATTCTGGCATCGAGAACCCGTTGTTCTATAAAGAAAACACCCGGATGTTCTATGGCGATGCGAAGAAGTCTTTGGATGCTTTGTTGCCGATGATCGACTGATGCAGGTGCGTGAGATCACGCACCCTACGCCTGCATTACCCCGGCCAACGCGTCGGGGTTTTGCTTTTCTGCAACAGCGCGGGTGCATACCCCGGTATTCCGCGAAACCGCTGGCAGTCGGGATACAGAGATTGCCAACTGGGTCACGGCTTCTGACGTAAGGCTTGAATGATGACCACTGACCACCCTTTGCGCTATGCTTTGGTTAACGAATTGCACGCGCGGCCCTTCCCGGCGCTGAGTGCGCCCTGCGTGGCGGCCTACATCGCCATCAAGGAACCTGCCGAGGCGCAAAACCGGGATCGCGAAGCAGATCGCGCGCATTTGCTGGCGCTGCTGGATCGTTACGGCTCGGCGCATCCGCAGCCGGAGGCCACGCATTTCTCGGGGGCTTTGGGGCGGGCTGATGTGAAATGGGAAAGCCATACCGAGTTCGTGACTTATTCAGCCTTCACGCCGGGTCTGTCCGCGCGGGCGTTTGACCCCGCCGAGATGGAGGTTTTTCCCGAAGACTGGGTCGAGGCCGCCCCCGGCAAGCGCGTCGCCGCCGTTCTGATCCGGGTCGAGGTGATGGAGGACGAGCCCGCGATGCTCGCCAAGCTGGAGGAATGGTTTGTGCCCGAAAGCCTTGCGGTGGCGCGAGTGGTGGAAGGCGCTGCGCTGATCGCGGGCGATTTCCGCATTGATCCGGCCGGCAATATGCGCTTTGCGGTGTTTGTGCGCCCCGATACTGGCGCGCGGCGGATTGGCCGGATTGTGCAACGGTTGTGCGAGGTTGAAACCTACCGCGCCATGTCGATGCTGGGGCTGATGCGGGCGCGCGGGCTGACGGGTCGGCTCAACGCGCTTGACCCAAGGCTGTCGGCTTTGGTGTCGGGGCTGGATGGCGTGTCGCGGCCTGCCGAGGCGGCGTTGCATGAATTGCTGATGATTTCAGCGGAACTTGAAAGCCTTGCCGTGCAGCATAGCTTTCGGTTCGGCGCGACCGGGGCCTATGAGGCGATTGTGACGCAGCGGATTGAGGCCCTGCGTGAAGAACGCGTGCAGGGGCGGCAGACCTTTGGCGAGTTCATGATGCGGCGCTATGATCCGGCGATGCGGACGGTGAAATCTGCCGAGGCACGGCTGGGCTCGATGGCAGAACGGGCGCAACGCGCGGCGGAATTGCTGCGCACGCGGGTCGATGTCGAACGATCAGCGCAGAACCAGAAGCTGCTGGAAAGCATGGACAGGCGGGCCGATCTGGCCCTGCGGTTGCAGCACACGGTAGAGGGGCTGTCGGTGGTGGCGATCAGCTATTACGCGGTGTCTTTGGCAGGATACGTTGTCTATCCGCTGGTCGAGGAAATCGGGGTTTCCAAGGGCGTGGCGATGGCGGTGCTGACGCCCTTGGTGGTGTTGGGCGTCTGGGGCGCATTGCGGCGGATCAAGGCCGGGATGCAGTAAACTCGCCGCACAGGTTGCGATGTAGGGCGGCTTGGCGTTGGTCTTCGGGCAGACTTAGGATGTGGGCCAGCTTGGTGTAGGCGGCTTCGGGGGTCATATCGTGGCCGTCGATCACGCCTGTCTCCAGCATCAGATTTCCGGCGGCATAGGTGCCCAAAGCGATGCCGCCCTTGGGCGATTGGCTGATGGCGATGATCGGGGTTTGGCGAGTTTGTGCCGCCAGAAGGCCAGCGCGCAAGGCGGGGGTTTCTGGCAGAGTGCCAGCGCCAAACACCCGCAGAACTATGGCGTCCAGGGTGATGAAGGCGTGGGCAAGGAAGGTCTCTGATTGGCCGGGGGCCATGCTGAGTATAACGATTTCACTGGTTTTGTAGGGGGTCAGGCTGGGGATCTTGCCGGGTTGCAGCGGCGGCACCGCGCTGCGGCTGGCGGTGAAGGCATCCAGCGCAGAACTATGCGCCTTGCGCAGCCGCGCGCCGTGCAGAAGTTGGCCTGCGAATTGCACCCAGATGCCGGGCGGGGCGGTTTCGGCGGCTTTCAGCGCGTCGGACAGGTTCTGCACCCCGTCCGATTTCTCCACCATCAGCGGGCGCATCGAGCCTGTCAGGATTACCGGGCGTTGCAGACCAGTCAGAGCAAAGCAGAGGGCGCTGGCGGTGAAGGCCAGCGTATCAGTGCCGTGAGTGACGATGAAGCCATTGTAATCACTGTGATTGTCCACAATGGCTTGGGCTATGCGGTTCCAATCGGCAGGCGTGGCTAGGGCACTGTCGATCAAGGGCAGCAGCGGCAGAACCGTGACATGTCTTGCCCCCAGATCGGCCAAGGCCGCCTCAATCACTCCTTCAGCGGGCGTAAAGCCTGCCTCTGTCGCCACCATGCCAATGGTGCCGCCGGTGTGGATCAACAGTAGCTTCATAAGATATCAGCGCCCCCGGATGCGCGGGTCCAAAGCGTCGCGCAATCCGTCTCCGATATAGTTCACTGACAGCACCGTCAACGAGATCGCAAGGCCGGGCCAGATCACCCGCTCGGGGTAGACCTGCATGTAGGACAACCCATCAAACAGCAGCCGTCCCCAGGTTGGGAAATCGGGTGGAAAGCCGAGGCCCAAGAACGACAGCACCGATTCGGTGATGATCGCCTCGGCGATGCCAAGGGTAGCTGCGACCATCACCGGGGATACGACGTTCGGCAGGATATGCCGTGTAATGATGCGTCTTGAAGCCGAGCCAATCGAGCGGGCGGCCAGCACATATTCGCGTTCTTTCAGCGCCAGCACCTCACCGCGCACGATGCGGGCGGCCTGCATCCACGAGGTGATGCCGATGGCAAACACGATCAGGGTAAACGCGCCAAGTTCCGGGCCAAGGATACTGGCGGTGCGGTCGCGGAACAGCATCATGATCACCAGCAACAGGGGGACCAAGGGCAAGGCGAGGAACATGTCGGTCAGCCGCATCAACAGCCCGTCAAGGCGGCGGTAATAGCCCGCCAAAACGCCGATCAAAGTGCCGAAGATGATCGCGATCATCATGGCGACAAAGCCCACGGCCAACGAAACTTTGCCCGCAGCGATCATCCGTTGCAGCATGTCGCGGCCCAACTGATCGGTGCCCAGGGGGAAGCGCAGGCTGGGGCCCTTGTTCTTCGATTTGATCGCCTCAACCACCGTCAGCTTTTCGGGATGCCACAGATACGGCCCGATCACGACGGCGATGATCAGTAAGGACAGCACGACAAGCCCGAACACCGCCCCCTTATGGCTGCGAAATTGGTGCCAGATCGCCTTTGCGGCGCTTTCCGGTTTCGGGATGGCGGTGGTGACCTCAGTCATAGCGAATCCTTGGGTCGAGCAAGCCGTAAAGCACATCGGCGATCAGGTTGAAGCTGACGATCAGCACGGCGAAGATGAAGGCGAGGGTCTGCACCATCGGCAAGTCGCTGGCATGGATCGCACCGATCAGGGCAGCACCTATACCATTCACCCCAAACAGATTTTCGGTAATAATCGCACCGCCGAAGATCGACGGGATGCCAAGGGCGATCACCGTGACCACCGGGATCATCGAATTGCGCAGCACATGTTTCAGCACCACCACGCGTTCAGACATGCCCTTGGCCCGCGCGGTGCGGACATAATCCATCCCCATATTGTCGAGCATCGACGATCGCATGTAGCGGCTGATCACGGCGGCATTGGCCAATCCCAGCGTCATCACCGGCATTGCCATTTGTCTGAGTTGCTGCACGAAAGACGCCCAGTCGGTGACATGCAGGTTGGTGTCATATTTGGTTGGGAACCAGCCCAAAGTGACGGCGAAGATGATGATGATCAGGGTGCCGGAGAAAAACGTCGGCACCGAAAAGCCGATCATCGCGAACAAGGTGCCCAGCTGGTCGAACAGCGAATATTGGCGGTAAGCCGAATAAATCCCGATCGGCAAGGCGATCAGCACGCCGACAAGGTAAGCGGTGCCGATCACCGTCAGGGTCTGCGGAATACGCTGGCCAATGATGGTGAACACCGGGGCGCGCGATTGCCATGACAGAATGCGCTGCTCACCGCCCGCCCAATTCGTGCCGAACCAACCGTCGAACAGGGTCGCAGGTTCGACCCAGAAGAACTGCCGCAACCACAGCACATAGCGCACGAACACCGGTTGATCGGCGCCCAAAGCCTCAATCATTTTGCGGCGCACGTCGGGCGGCACGGTCAGCGGAATCTCCGACATCGGCGAGCCGGGCGCGAGATCGACCAGCAGAAAGATCACCAAAGAGATGACCAAAAGCGTCGGGATGGCCAGTAATAACCTGCGGAGCGTGAAGGTGAGCATACGCGGCGACGCCTTTGGTCAGATCTTGCGGGAGGGGTGAGGGTGGAGCAGAGCGGGGTAGGGGGTGATGTGGCGGAGAGGGGTAGGGGACGAGGTGGCGGAGAGGGGTAGAGGGTGAGGGTGCTCGCGAAAAGGAAGGTGCTGAAACGGGTGGAACGCGCGGATTGAGCACAGCTTAGCCTGTGGAGAGGGGGTAAGGGGGTGAGGCAATCGAGACGGCAGGGGCATGGCGCACAAATGCAAAAGGGTGGCGGGGCCAATCACTGGCCCCGCCGAAAGCAGTTACTTCACGCGGAACCAGTCTGCGACGTTCCACATTTCCGAATCCCAAGCGTTGATTTTCACGCCGCCAAGGGTGTTGGAATGCGCCGACAGCGTACCACGGTGCACCAGCGGGATCACCGTCATGGTATCTTTCGTCACCATGTCATTAAGTTCCTTGGCGATTTTCTGCCGCTCGGCCACATCAACCGTGGTCGAAAGCACTTTGACCTTGGCATCGTAAGCCGGGTCGCAGTAGCGGTTCATGTTCTCACCCTGCCACTGGTTTTCAGGCGATGGCGCGTTCTTGCACTGGTATTGCGAGAGGTAAGTTTCCGGATCGGTGCCGTCCGAGTTGTTGGCATACATCTCAACATCGGCGTAGAACTTCTGAAACGTATCCGGCGAGCCCGCATCACCGCCGAAGAACACCGACGGGTCGATGGCTTTCAGCTCGACATCCACACCCAGCTCGGTCCACCAATCTTTGACCAAGGCTTGGAAGTCCTGGCGGATCGGGTTGACGGTGGATTGATAAAGGATGTGCAGCTTCTTGCCGTCTTTTTCGCGGATGCCATCGGCACCCGGAACCCAGCCTGCCTCATCCAGCAGCTTTTTCGCACCTTCCATGTCTTGCGCGATGCAGCCGGTGTTGTCGGACGCCCAAGCGTCGGGCGCGGGCACCACGTTGCAGGTCGGCTTGCCGCCTGCACCATAGCCGACGTCCGACAGGATCTGACGGTCGATGGCCTTTGAGAGAGCGGTGCGGACCTTGATATCCGACAGGAACGGGTGGGGGTGCTTGGCGGTCGCACGCTCGCCCTCCGGCAGCGCCGGATCGGGGTCGGTCATGTTCATCTCGATGCGTTCCACCAGCGTGCCGAACGCCACCACGAACTCACCCTTGCCAGCCGCCGTCATCGAGGCTTGGCTGTCGGGCGGAATTTGGGTGTTCCAGGCGTAGTCAAACTCGCCGGTCTCCATCACCGCGCGGGCAGAGCCTTCAGCATCGCCGCCGCCTTTGATCACAGCGCTCGCAAAAGCGGGCTTCGCGGGGTCGCGGTAGTTTTCGTTCATCGCCAGTGTGACGGTGTCATTGACGGTAAAGCCAGTAACTTTGAACGGGCCGGTGCCGATCGGCATGTTGTTCGGATCGGTACAGGTGGGGGCAGCAGCGCCTTGGCAGGCCGCGAACTGGGCCTTTTGCAGGAGCGGAGACAAAGCCCCGACGAAAGCGGTATAGGGGTTCGGTTTCGGTCCGGTGAAGGTGACTTTCACGGTCGAAGCATCAACGGCCTCGACCTTCGCCACACCGTCGAACTTGGAAAGCTGCGCGCAACCGCCCGCTGGGTCCATGCAATAGGCGGCGGTGAACACGGCGTCATCGGCGGTGACAGGGCTGCCATCCGACCATTTCAGATCGGGCAGCAGCTTCCAGGTGATCGTGGTCAGATCAGCCGAGATGCCGCCGTTTTCCAGCGTTGGGATTTCGGTGACCAGTTTCGGGATGATAACGCCATCGGCGTCAAAGCCTGCCAGCGGCTCCAGCACCAGCGAGGCCGCATAAACGTCCTTGGTGCCCGAGGACAGGAACGGGTTCATGATCGAGACAGCCTGCGGGAAGGTGAACTTCACCTCACCATCAGTGCCACGATCTGCGAAAGCGGCGGGCGCGAAAGACAGCGCGCAGGCCGCCCCGAGAAGGGCTGTTTTCAGCTTCATTTATACTCTCCTTGTTGATTGTGCTCTTTGGCCTCAGGTGTCCCGGTCGCTCCGGGTTGGCTGTTGTAGAGGAAGCAGGCGACGTGGCGGCCCGGTTCAACCTCTTGCAATTCGGGTTTCTCTTGGTGGCAGCGCGCGAAGGCTTTCGGGCAACGGGTGGAAAAGTTGCAGCCTTTTGGCGGCCGTGCCGGGGAAGGCACATCACCTTTGAGGATGATGCGCGGACGGCGGGCGAGCGAGGGGTCGGGTTCATTCACCGCCGACAAAAGCGCCTCGGCATAGGGATGCAAAGGCTTGGCGAATAACGCATCGCGGGGGCTAAGTTCGGCGATCCGCCCCAGATACATCACCGCCACCCGATCGGCGATATGGCGCACCATGGAAAGGTCATGGGAGATGAACAGATAGGTCAGGCCCAGCTTTTCTTGCAGGTCTTCCAGCAGGTTGACCACTTGCGCCTGAATAGACACGTCCAAAGCCGCAATCGGCTCGTCGCAGACAATGAACTTCGGGTTCAGCGCCAAAGCCCGCGCGATGCCGATGCGCTGGCGCTGGCCACCGGAGAATTCATGCGGGAAACGGTTGGCAAAGCGGCGGTTCAACCCCACCGCATCCATCAACTCATAAACCCGTTCCAAGCGGCGGTCGGCGTTCCACTTGGTATGCTCGACCAGCGGTTCAGAAATAATGTCCGCCAAAGTCATCCGCGGATTGAGGCTCGCTTGCGGGTCTTGAAACACCATCTGCATCGTCGGGCGTTTGCGACGCAAAGCTTCCGGCGAAAGCTTGGCAATATCCTCGCCCTCAATCACCACAGCGCCCGCCGTAGGCTCGTACAGCCGCAGCAGCGCCCGGCCCACGGTGGATTTACCACAACCAGACTCGCCCACAAGGCCAAGCGTCTCGCCGGCCTGAATGTCGAACGACACGCCATCCACCGCTTTCACATTGCCGGTGTGGCGGCGCAGGATGCCGGAATAGATCGGGAAATACATCTTCAACCCGTCAACCTGAACCAAAGGGGCTACGGCGGCATCAAACATTGCAAGCCTCCCGAAACGCGGCTCGGCGCTGCCTTGCGGGCGCTTCTCGCAGCGATGACGCCTGCAAGGGCGGAAGAGCGGAATGATCACACATCGGCAGTCTCCGCTGGAACGGGTGCGGCGATCCAATGGCAGGCGACATCATGGCCTTGGCCCAAGGGTAGCCTGTCAATGCCGTGGCGCTTGGGGTTTTCCACTTCGCAGCGGTCAAACGCATGAATGCAGCGCGCACGGAAGGCGCAGGCACTCGGTGCTGCGGTCATGATCGGCGGCTGGCCTTCGATCACTTGCAAGCGCTTCTCGCGCGCGCCGGTCAGCGAGGGAATGGTTTTCAAAAGCGCCCGTGTATAGGGGTGCTGCGGGTTGGCGAACAGGTCTTTCACCGGGGCCTGCTCGACGATCTGGCCGCCATACATCACCATCACCCGATCCGCGATGGCGGCAATCACCCCCAGATCATGGGTGATCCAGATGATCGCCATGCCAAGCTTGACGCGCAATTCCTTCACCAATTCAAGGATCTGCGCCTGAATCGTCACATCCAGCGCCGTGGTCGGCTCATCGGCGATCAACACATCCGGGTCGCAAGCCAAAGCAATCGCGATCATCACCCGCTGCCGCATGCCGCCGGAAAACTGATGCGGATAATCGCCCAAACGCTTGGCGGCATCGGGGATACCGACCAGTTCCAAAAGCTCAACCGCCCGCGCTGCCGCCTGCGTCTTGTTCATCCCCATGTGACGCCGCAGCGGCTCGGCGATCTGAAAGCCGATGTTGAACACCGGGTTCAGACTGGTCATCGGGTCTTGAAAGATAAAGCCCACCTTGTCGCCGCGCACATTCCGCAACTGCTCGGGCGTGATCTTCAGCAAATCAAGATCGCCCAACATCACCGAGCCTGAGCGGATTTCCGCAGGCGGGCTCGGCAGCAAACCGATCAGCGACATCATGGTGACTGACTTGCCAGAACCACTTTCGCCGACAACGCCCAAAAGTTCGCCACGTTCCAAATGGAAGCTGACATCGTTGACGGCGTGAATCTCGCCTCCACGGGTGCGGAATACGGTGTTCAGCCGCCTCACATCAAGGACGGGCGCGGCCCTATCGGGCATATGTAACTCCCCAGGTCGTTGTTATTCTTTGTTTTTGTCCAAGGTAGGCTGGGTATTCCCTTGGGCCCCCCCGGTTGTACCGCCAAGTCTTGACGATTTCGCCGCAGCTATCAATCCCGAATTTTGACCTCAATCCAGATTGTTTTTCCGGCGTTTTGTAGTGTTTGGACGGCATTTTGCTGGGATTGACAGGGGCGGTGGCCAAGGCCACGTTCGCCCACAACATATGGGGGCTGAAAATGAGCGAACTGACGTCGCGTCAAGTGCTGGACCACCTCGTAAGCTTCCCGACGGTGAGTCGCGGCAGCAATCTTGATCTGATTGACTGGCTGGAAGGCTATCTCGCGAGCCATGGCATCAAAGCGCATCGGCACTGGAACGAAGACCGCAGCAAAGCCGCCTTGTTCGCGCATGTCGGGCCCTGGGTCGAGGGCGGCGTGGTGCTGTCAGGCCATTCCGATGTGGTGCCGGTGGATGGCCAGGCGTGGACGTCGGACCCTTGGGTTGTGACCGAACGCGACGGGCGGCTTTACGGGCGCGGCACCTGCGATATGAAAGGCTATGTCGCGCTGGCGGTCTGGGCCTTGGTGCGCGCACATCTGCAAGGCGTTCAGCGCCCCCTGCAACTGGCTTTGTCCTATGACGAGGAACTCGGCTGCACCGGGGCGCCGCCAATGATTGCCGCGATGCAAGCGGTGCTGCCGCAAGCCTCGGCGGCGGTGATTGGCGAGCCAAGCCGCATGAAGCTGATCCGCGGTCATAAGGGCGGCACCGGCTATCATGTGCATGTGAAGGGGTTTGAGGTCCACAGCTCGCTGCTGCCCTACGGGGTTTCCGCGATCATGGAAGGCGCACGGCTGATTGCTTGGGTCAATGCCAAGAACGCGGAAATTCAGGCAAAGCCGGTCACAGCGGTGGCGGCCACCTTCTATCCGCCGTTTACCACGCTGCATGTCGGCATGATAGCGGGCGGCACCGCGCATAACATCACGGCTGGCGATTGCACCTTTGCGGTCGAAATGCGGGTGGTGCCGGGCGAGGATTCCGATGCTCTGGCGGCGGAGTTTGAGGTCGAAGCCGCGCGGTTGGATGTGGCATTGAAAACGGTGCGACCCGAGGCGGGTGTGCATCTGGAAAAGTTTTTCGGCGTGCCGGGGCTCCGGCCTGAAGTGGATGGCGCGGCCGAAATTTTGGTGCGGCAGCTGACCGGGGATAATACCGTCGGTGTGGTGTCTTATGGCACCGAGGCGGGGCAATTTCAGGACGCGGGCTATTCAGCGGTGGTTTGCGGTCCGGGCGACATTGCCCAAGCGCATCAGGTCGATGAATATCTGGAACTGTCCGAATGGGACGCCGGATTGCGGTTTATGGAAAGCCTGCTGGAGACGTTGAAGTGATGCAATTCCCGATCTCGGAAGCCAATAAACCTCGCTTTACCAGTGCCTTACCTGCCGCCTGCGATGTGGTGGTGCTCGGTGGCGGCGTGATCGGGGTGATGACGGCGTGGCATCTCGCCGAGGCTGGGTTGAGGGTTGTTTTGTGCGAAAAGGGGCGCATCGCGGGCGAGCAGAGCAGCCGAAACTGGGGTTGGATCAGGCAGCAGGGGCGTGATCTGGGCGAATTGCCAATCATGATCGAATCGCTGCGGATATGGAAATCGCTGTCGCAAGAGTTTGGTGCGGGCTTGGGGTTTCGGCAGGAAGGCGTGATGTATCTCGCGCGATCCGAGGCCGAAATGCAGGGCTTCGCCGATTGGTTGGTGCATGCAAAGGCGCATGGCCTTGATACGGTAATGCAATCTGCGGGTCAGGTGCAGGCGGCGATCAAGGGCGCGGAGGCATCTTGGATGGGCGGGTTGCTGACGCCGTCAGATGCGCGGGCCGAGCCTTGGGTGGCCGTGCCGATGCTGGCCGAAGGCGCTGTGGCGCGCGGCGCTGTGCTGATCGAGGATTGTGCGGTGCGTCGCTTGGATCGTGCGGGCGGGCGGATTACCGGGGTTTATACCGAAAAGGGCCGGATTGCCTGCGATCAGGTTGTGGTGGCCGGGGGTGCTTGGTCGTCATTGTTCCTGCGTGCCGAGGGCGTAAAAATTCCACAGCTGGCGGTTCTGGCGAGTGTCGCTGCGACCGAGGCGATGCCCGAAGTTTACGCAGGCGATGTGGCGGACGACCGCTTTGCCTTCCGCCGCCGTCTGGATGGTGGCTACACGATTGCGCCCGGCGCCAGCCATGATTTCTTCGTAGGCCCCGATGCGTTCCGCCACATGCTGACCTATATTCCGGTGCTGAAAAAGGATTTCACCTCGACCAAGTTCCGCCCCGCAGCGCCGAAGGATTACCCAGATGCCTGGGGCACCAAGCGCAAATGGCAGGCCGATCAAACCTCGCCCTTCGAGCGGCTCCGCGTGCTGAACCCAAGCCCAAACATGAAAGCCTTGTCCGATGTGCAGGACAATTTCGCCAAGGCGCTGCCGGAGTTGGGTCGCCCGAAACTGAAAGCCGTCTGGGCTGGGATGATTGACACCATGCCAGATGTGGTGCCCGTCATCGACCGGGTCGCCGCTATCCCCGGTCTTGTGATCGCCACAGGGATGAGTGGGCACGGCTTTGGCATTGGCCCCGGCATGGGTCGGGTGGTCGCCGATCTGGTGGCAGGTAAGACCGAGGCGCATGATCTGACGCGGTTTCGGTTGTCACGGTTCAGCGATGGCAGCAAGATCGCGCCGGGGCCGAGTTTGTAGCCGTTCGCTGCCTGATCTGTCGAACGCTCCGCGGGGAGTATTTCAGAAAGAGCAATGCCTTAGGTCATCCTCTCTGCTCAAATATCCCCGCCGGAGGCATCGCGGCTTATGGCGGGGATATGCGTTTGAGGATCGTAGCGCTTATTCCGCCGCCATCTTGATCACCGGTTCCATCGACGCCAGCATCTCTGCCGATAGGTGGCATTTGATCTGATGGCCGCCCTCCAGCGTCCGCATCGGCGGCATTTCGCGGTCGCAAAGTCCGGCGGGCAATACCTGAGATTTCCACCGACACCGGGTTTGGAACGGGCAACCGGGCGGCGGGTTCATTGCCGAGGGAATATCGCCTTCCAGCACGATGCGTTTGCGGATGACTTTGGTGTCGGCGATTGGCACCGCTGACAGCAAAGCCTCGGTATAGGGGTGGTAGGGCGGCTGGAACACCTGATCGGTGGTGCCGGTTTCCACCACATGGCCGAGATACATCACCAGCACCCGATCACTCAGGTAACGCACGATGGAAAGATCGTGGCTGATGAACAAAAGGGTGGTTTTGTTTTCGCGCTGAATGTCCATCAGCAGATCGGTGACGGCGGCTTGCACCGACACGTCGAGGGCAGAAACCGGTTCATCGGCGACGACAACTTTCGCACCACCGGCAAAGGCGCGGGCGATGCCGACGCGCTGCTTCTGGCCGCCCGAAAGCTGGCGCGGCATCCGGTCGGCGAAGGCGCGCGGCAGTTTTACGAGGTCTAAAAGTTCCAACATGCGGGCGGTGCGGTCTTCGTCCGATTTGCCTTGCTTGAAAATTTCCAAGGCGCGGATGATCTGGCGACCGACGTTCATCGAGGGGTTCAGCGTGTCGAAAGGGTTCTGGAACACCATCTGCACCGAGGACACCGTGTCGGTGTTGCGCTGTTGGATCGGGGTGGATTGCACGTTTTCATCGAACAGCACGATGCTGCCAGAGGTCGCGGTTTCCAGCCCCATCAGCACCTTGGCGAAGGTGGATTTGCCGCACCCGCTTTCGCCGACGATGGCAAGGGTTTCGCCCTCGCGGGCTTCAAACGACAGGGTTTCGTTGGCTTTCACCACCTTCGTGGTGCCGCTGCCAAAGCCGCCCGAGGATACCGAATAGTATTTCTTCAGATCCTCCATCTTCAGCACGACTTTGCCGATTGGGGTCTTGGGTTTGCTGGCCTTCAACTTCATGGGTGCGTCCCAGTCGATCTCGGTCCATTTGATGCAGCGGGTGGCGTGGCGGTCATCGCCCGGCACCGGGAACATCGGCACCTCGGCGGCGTTGCAGCGGCCATCCTGGAAATAATCGCAGCGCGGGCCGAAGTTGCAGCCTTTCGGGCGTTCATGCGGCAGCGGGAAGTTGCCGGGGATGGCGACGAGGGGATGGGAGTTCTTATCTGCTCCCGGCAGCGGGATCGAGCGGAACAGGGCTTGGGTATAGGGGTGGCGCATCTTGTCAAAGACTTCGATGACATTGCCGGTTTCCACAGCCTCGCCGGAATACATCACGCAGAGGCGGTCGCAGACATCGAGGATCAGGCCGAGATTGTGCGAAATGAACAACATCGAGGTGCCATATTTATGGCCGAGATCCTTGACCAGATCGACGATGCCAGCCTCCACCGTCACGTCCAAGGCGGTTGTGGGTTCATCGAGGATCAGCAAAGCAGGCTTTGACATCAGCGCCATCGCGATGACGATGCGCTGTTGCTGGCCGCCGGAAAGCTGGTGCGGATAGGCTTGCAGGATGCGGTCGGGATCGGGCAGGCGCACGTCAGCTACGATCTGACGCGCCAGCTTCCACGCCTCATCGCGCGCCATGCCCTGATGGATCATCGGCACTTCGGCCAGCTGCGCGCCGATCTTCATCGCCGGGTTCAAGCTGGCCATCGGCTCTTGGTAGATCATCGCGATTTCAGAGCCGCGAATGTGGCGGAGTTCTTCGTCACCCATATGGGTCAGATCGCGGCCCTTGAACTTGATGGTGCCGCCGACGATGCGGCCATTCTTGCCGAGATCGCGCATCACCGCCAAGGCGACAGTGCTCTTGCCGCAACCGGATTCCCCCACCAGCCCCATCGACTCACCCGCCATCACCGAGCAGGAAAAATCCATCACCGCCGGGATTTCGCGCAGCCGGGTGAAAAAGCTGATCGAAAGGTTTTCGATCTCAAGGATCGGTTTGGTTGGGTCCCAGGTGGTATCTGTCATGGCAGCCTCGCTTTGACGGAGAGGGCGGGAGCGGGGGCTAGCCCCCACACCCCCAGAATATTTAGACCAGTATGAAAGCCCAAGGCCCGCATCAGTCCTTCAAACTTTCTTCGCGTAACCCATCGGCCAGCAGGTTCAGGCCGAGCACGAGGCTCATCAAGGCAAGCGCCGGGGTGATGGCGGGGTGCAGGTAGAGGGAGAGCAATTTACGGCCATCGTCGATGGTCGATCCCCAATCGGGGGATTCCGGTGAGACGCCGAGGCCGAAGAAACCCAAGGTGCCGAGAAGGATCGTGGTGTAGCCAATCCGCAGGCAGAAATCCACGATCAGCGGGCCACGCGCGTTGGGTAGGATTTCCCACAGCATGATGTACCACGCGGACTCGCCACGGGTCTGGCCGGCGGCGACGTAATCGCGGGCTTTCAGATCCATCACAATGCCGCGCACGATGCGGAACACCGTGGGCGAGTTCACGAACACCACCGAGACAAAGACGTTCAGCAGGTTCGGGTCCATCGACCACACACCCAGCGGGTCGAGGTTGAAGGCAAGGCCGAAATACGCCCAAAGCCCGATCACCAGCGTCACACCGACATAGAGGTTGCGTTTGGGTGGGTTGGTGAAGAAGCGCGAGTTGAACAGGGTGCAGAAGAAGATCACCGGGAAGATGAACAGCACCGCCGCCAAGACCACCGGGATACCAGTGTTGCGGATTTCGGGCGTGACCAGCAGGTAGAACAGCAAGATCACCGGGAAGGCCAGCACAAGGTTGGCAAGGAACGACAAAGCGGTGTCGAGCTTGCCACCGAAATATCCGGCAGGCAGGCCCAAGGTTACGCCCATGATGAAGGCGAAGGTGGTGGCGGCGGGGGCAATCGTCAGCACCCGGCGCGCGCCCATCACCACACGGCTGAACACGTCGCGGGCAAGGTGATCGCCGCCGAGCAGGAAATAGGCGTATTGGCCGTCTTTCACATCCACCAAAGGCGTGCCGGGCAGCGGGTTTTTCACCCGGCCAAATTGTGCGATTGGGTCCATCGTGATGATTTTAATGTGCATAATGTCTATGCCGGGGAAGTGGAGGCGTCCCCATCTGAATTCAGGTATGTATAGATGAGTATCGGCAAACAGCGCCGTGAACACCCAGAACATCACCAGCATGAAGCCGACCATGCCGACCGGGCTGTCAAACAATTTGCCGTAAAGCCCCAGCTTGCGCTTGTAGCGGATCGAAACGGCGAAGGTGATGATCAGGGCAATCCAGACCGGCAGGAATTGCGTGAGGATGCGGGCAATGATCTGGCCCCAGGATAGCAGTTCGGTGTTCATCATTGCCTCATGCCAGCCGGATACGGGGGTTCAGGAATACATAGCCGATGTCGGAGATCAGCTGCGTGACCAGAACGACAAGGACCGCAACCACCGAGCAACCCAAAAGCAGGTCGATGTCATTGTTGCCAGCGGCTTGCACCAGCGTCCAGCCAAAGCCTTTGTAATTGAACAAAGCCTCGGTGATCACCACGCCGTTCAAAAGCCACGGGAATTGCAGCATGATCACGGTGAACGGCGCGATCAAGGCGTTGCGCAGCGCGTGTTTCAGCACGACATCGCGGAACCTGACACCTTTCAGACGTGCTGTGCGAATATATTGCTGGGTCATCACCTCGGTCATGCTCGCGCGTGTCATCCGGGCGATATACCCGATGCCGTAGAGGGCGATGGTCAGCACCGGCAAAGCAAAATTCCAGAAGGTGATGCCATCCATCGCGCTTGTCGCAGTGCCCAGAAACAGTGTCTTGCCGCTGATCCAACCCCAGTCATGCAGGATCGGTGAGACGCCTGCGGTGGCCGAGGCAAAGATCGCCACCAGAATAACGCCCGAAACATATTCCGGCGTCGCCGTGGTGGCGATGGCGATGATCGACAGGCTGCGGTCAGTGCGCGACCCTTCGCGCATCCCGGACAGCACCCCCATAATCAAGGACACCGGCACCATCACGATCATCACCCACATCATCAGCCAACCGGTCGAGCCAAGCTTTTGCAGCACCGATTCCAGCACCGGCTTTTTGAATACGGTGGAAAAGCCCCATTCGCCCTGCAACACGCCGCAATAAGTCGAGGCTGTGGCCGGATCACTGCCCGCCGCGATACAACGGCCTCGCGTGACACCCTTGTCGTCGGTCAAGGTCCAACCGGGGGAAATGCCCAACCACTGCGCATAGCGGCCAAACACCGAACCGCCATGGCCGTTGTCGATGATCCAATCGGCCACCGCCTGATCGGTCATCCGCACCGAGCCTTCGGTGCGCGCCAGTTTCTCAAGGTTGGGAGGCAGGTTGGTCAGGTAGAACACCACGAACGTCAGCGCCAGCGCAGTCAAGACCATGACGCCCAAGCGCCTTGCCACGAATTTCAACATCAATGGTTCCCCTCTGCGCCGATGGCTCGGCTGCCGACTGTGCGTTGTTGCCTGCGTTCAGTCTTTTTGTCCTTGGGCAGGTGCGGTCCGGGCACTTGACGCGCCCGGACCAGAATCAGCTTAGGACAGCGACCACTTGTAGTGGTGGTGCTCGAACGACGGGTGCATGTCGACGTTGACACCTTCCTTGGCGTGGCGGAACAGCGAGCGCCAATACGGCTGGATGATATACCCCTCATCCTGCAGGATCGTCTCCAGCGTCACCATCACTTCACGGCGGGCATCGGCGTTGTCCAGTGACAGGGCTTTGGTCATCGCCGCGTCGAAGTCTTTGTTCGCCATGCCCGATTCGTTCCACGACCCGGTCGAGGTATAGGCGAGGCTCATGTTCTGCACCGCCAGCGGGCGGTGGTTCCAGGTGGTCGACGAGAACGGGTATTTCTGCCAGTCGTTCCAGAACGTCGAGCCCGGCATCACGGTGCGCTTCACCGTCGCTCCGGCGTCGCGCAGCTGGGCTGCGACGGCATCGGTGGTCGCCGCTTCAAAGCCGTCATCCAGCGAGATGATTTCAAACTCCGTCGTGTCCAGCCCCGCCGCTTTCAGCGCAGGCATCAGGCCAGCCGCATCAATGGTTTGCGCCGGGATCTTGGCATATTCCGGGTGGATCGGGCAGGCGTGGTGGTTTTCCGCCGTTGTGCCAAGGCCGTTATAGCCAAGTTCCAGCACAACTTTCGGATCAACCGCCTTCTGGATCGCCTGACGAACGGCTTTATCTTTGTAAAGATCGCCGTTGGCCGAGTTCATCCGCACCACGATGGTAGATGCGGTGACAGCTTCGATCTTCTTCCAGCCCAGACCATCCATCTGCTCGATGAAATCGCCAACGGTCTCATAGTTGGTGTCGATTTCTTCCGAAGATGCCAGCTGCACCATCGCCGAAGGATCGGTGCCGAAGTCAACGTAATGCACCTCGTCCAGCGGAGCCATGCCACCCCACCAGGTGTGGTTCGGTGCGCGCACCAGCACAACCTTTTGGCCGACCGAGACTTCTTGCGGAATGTAAGGCCCGGTGCCGATGGCGTTGGTCGACGGGTCAGTGCCATCAACGTAAGAGCTGTGCACAACAGCCGCCGGATAGTCGGCAAGGTTGGCTACAACGGCAATGTCCGGGATCGACATCGCCAGTTTGACGGTGGCATCATCGACTTTGACAACCGCGCCATCGCGCAACTTGTTCATCATCACGGCAGCGCCAGCTTCATCCATCTTATCGGTGCCATCGGCGTTCTTCGCCGCGACCGACTCGATCAGACCCGCAAAGCGCGAGGCCATCGCGTTGCCTTCAACCGAACCATCGGTCCAGCGGCCAAACATCCGTACCACGTCATCAGCGCTGAATGCATCGCCGTTGTTCCATTTGACGCCCTGACGCACCTTCAGGGTGTATTCGGTGGCGTCCGCATTGGCTTCCCAGCTGTCCACCAGACGGCCTTCAAAAGTGCCATCGGCGTTGTACTGGATCAGATATTCCAGCCAGCCGCGATAGATGTTGGCGATCTGCGGCCAGTCGGCCGTGCGCGGGTCTTTTTGCGCTTTGACTTCCATGGCGCAGCGCAGCACGCCGCCAACCTTGGCGTCTTGCGCGCGGGCCGGAGCGGAAAGCCCCAGCAAGCCGTAGGCCGCAGCGGCGGAAACGCCCAAAGCGGTGGTGCGCGACAGAAACTCACGACGGCTCAGTTTGCCATCCTGAACTTCCTGCGCATGCATATAAGCAGCCGGGTGCAAGGCGCGCTCGGTGGTGCGGGTATCGGTCATCGGTATCTCCCTGTAAGGCTAAAGCCTTTACGTTTTTTTGGCCGTTTCTAATCTGGCGATGCGCTGGAACCGATGCGGCTTCCGGTGACCTCTCCCCACGATGGGCACCCGAAACTTCCGCAATGGCATTGATGCGCATCACTTACCCATTCGGCACCTTTTCCGCCCATCCGTCAACGGCTGGATTCGTCCTTGCATACAACGTTAGCGACATTGGCGTGCCGGAAACCATGTTCAAACCGCTGCAAAATACAACATAGCCCCGGCATACACTCGGCATACAATGGTGTGCCGCGATTTCCGCCCCACGCGGAACATTGTCCGCCATCGCGGACGAATCGTTGTAAACGCTCTGGCTGTGCCTGCGGCGCTGCGATTCTGCTAGACCGCGCGGCGAAACGCGCTGGGCGAAAACCCGGTCAGATGGGCAAACGCGCGGGTGAAATAGGCAGGTGAGGTGAAGCCAAGGCTGGCGCCGATTTGCCCCACTGGGATCGTGGTTTCCGCCAGCAATTTGCGCGCCTCAAAGATCCGGCGATCCTGCAACAGATCAATCGCCGAGCGCCCGCAAGTCTCACGGCAGCAGCGCGTAAGATGGGTGGCAGTAACGCCCAGATCGCAGGCAAGCTCGCCCACGCCACGGCCACGGCGAAACTCTTTCTCCAGCAGCGCGGTATAGCGACCGACCAGGCGCCGGGCGGCATCCGGGCGCGGGGCATCGCTGCTGGCTTTGCTGGCTTGGCGTTCAATCCACACCCCCAAAAGCCCGAGATAATGCCGCGTCGCGCGATCATGCGCCGGCGTGTCGCTGTCCATCTCACGCTGGATCATGTCGAGCGTGACATTGACCTCTTGTTGCGCGTGTACTTCACGGATGCGCAGGTGCTGCGGCTCGGCGGGCAAGATAACGGTCGAGTTTTTGCCGAAAAACACCGCCGTGCCAAATACTTGCGGCCCAACCTCAAAGCCGTGCATCACGCCGGGCGGGATATAGATTGCGTTGTTTGCGGTATAGCCACGGGTTTGCCCTGCAATGGTGATGCGGCCCTGACCCTTGGTGAACCACAAAAAACAGCCCTCCGACAAAGACCGCATCGCCTCAACCCGCCAACGCCCGCCGGCTGCCAGACGCGGAATCGCGATCAGCCGCATTTGATCGGTATCGGGGCCGGATTTCACCAGAGTCTTGAGGTCGGTTTTCGCGTCGGTTTTCGGGCCAGTTTTAGGCGGGGGGGTCTTCATGATGCGCTGCCTGCTTTTGTATTTTTCCAACATGTAACCGAGGGTTGCAACACAACCCAAGCAAAAAGATGGCAGCCAGCGGAAGTTATCCACATAGGGCGCGGAAAGCTGTGGAGAACTCTGTGGGCGAAAGCCAGGCGCTTAGGGCAGGGTGATTTCGCGCCAGAGTTTCATCCGGGAACGGAACCAGGTGCGCTGCCGCTTGGCATATTGACGGCTGGCCAAAGTCGCGTCCTCGGCCGCCTCATTCAGCCCGATTTCGCCGCGCAAATGTGCCATCAACTCCGGCGCGCCAATCGCTTTCGCCCAAGCCTGCGCAGGTTGCCAGTGGGGCAGGGCCGCGCGCACCTCGTCCAGCGCGCCCTGCGCCAGCATCATCTCAAACCGCCGCGCGATTCGCGCATCAAGCCAAGCCACCTCGGGCCGGATCACCAACGCCTCAACACTCGCAAGCGGCAACACCGCTGGCCCGGTTGCATCCTGCCACGCAGCCAATCCCCGCCCGGTGCTCGCCTGCACTTCCCAAGCCCGCTGCACCCGCGCGGGGTTAAGCGGGTCAATCCGCGCCGAAGTACCTGCGTCCAACTCGGCCGAAAGCGCTGCAATCCCTTCCTCGGCCAACCGCCGATCCGCCAGCGCCCGCACCTCAACCGGAGTCGCAGGGATATCGCTCAACCCTTCGGTCAAAGCGCTGAAATAAAGCCCCGTGCCGCCGACAATCACCACCGGACGATCCAGAACGCCTTGCACCTCGCGCAGCCAATGCCCCACCGAATAGGCCTGATCGCGCGCCACATGGCCATAAAGCGCATGCGCCGCCACCGCCTCATCCGCGCGCGATGGCCGCGCCGACAGCACCCGCCAGCATCCGTAAACCTGCAAGGCATCGGCATTGACCACCACCCGGCCATCCCGCGCCGCAAGTTCCAGCGCCAAAGCCGATTTGCCACTCGCCGTAGGCCCGGCAATCAACACCGGAGCTTCCCGCGAAATCCGGCTCAAATCAAAACGCACGTCAGCCCCTTCACATTGGCATAAATACTACGGGGGTGTGGGGGCTGGCCCCCATTGCTTTCGCAGCAAAGCGACGCCGCATGTCGCTTCCCCCGTTGAACCTGCCCCGGTTTTGCGACATTTTACGCCCCAGTCAATCCAGCCCGTCAATCCAGCCCGTCAATCCAGCCCGTTCCTTCCTGCCCTTAAACCTAAGGATACCCCATGTCTCACCCCGGCGCGCCAAAAGTGACCTACAACCGGGTCATGCTGAAAATCTCGGGTGAGGCGCTGATGGGCGATCAAGGCTATGGCCTGCACCCGCCCACCGTGCAGCGCATTGCCGAGGAAGTAAAATCCGTGCGCGATCTGGGCGTAGAGATCTGCATGGTGATCGGTGGCGGCAACATTTTCCGCGGCCTCGCAGGCTCTGCCCAAGGCATGGAGCGCACCACCGCAGACTATATGGGCATGTTGGCGACGGTAATGAACGCGCTTGCGATGCAATCGGCACTGGAATCCATCGGCGTGTTCACCCGCGTGATCTCTGCCATCCCGATGGATCAGGTCTGCGAGCCCTATATCCGCCGCCGCGCCGTCCGCCACCTTGAGAAAAAGCGCGTCTGCATCTTCGCGGCAGGCACCGGCAACCCCTATTTCACCACCGATACCGCAGCCACCCTGCGCGCCAATGAAATGGCCTGCGAGGCGATCTTCAAGGGCACCAAAGTTGATGGCGTCTATGACAAAGACCCGAAGAAATACCCCGACGCCAAGCGCTACGACAACGTGACCTACGATGAAGTGCTGCAAAAGCACCTTGGCGTGATGGACGCCTCTGCCATCGCGCTTGCGCGCGACAACGACCTGCCGATCATCGTGTTCAGCTTGGACGAACCCGGCGGTTTCAAAGGCATCCTCGCCGGGCAGGGCACCTATACAAGAGTGCATGGGTAGGGCGGGGTTCACCCCGCCACCCCTAAACCCCTATACCTGTCAAAGCACTTGCTGTTATAGAACGGCAAAAGCCCTGCCACTTTGGGGCCGAAGACTCGAAGGAAGACCCTATGTCGGACGATCTTGAAATTGACCTCGACGCCATCCAGCGCCGGATGGACGGTGCGATGAACTCCCTTAAAGTGGAATTCGCCTCGCTGCGCACCGGGCGTGCCTCGGCCTCCATCGTCGAGCCGATCACGGTCGATGCTTACGGCCAGATGACCCCGATCAACCAGCTTGGCACCGTCAACGTGCCGGAACCGCGCATGGTGGTGATCAACGTCTGGGACAAGGCGATGATCGCCAAGGTCGAAAAAGCCATCCGCGAATCTGGCATCGGCATCAACCCGATCACCGACGGCCCCTTGATCCGCCTGCCGATCCCCGAGTTGAACGAAGAACGCCGCAAGCAGCTGAGCAAAGTGGCGGCGGGCTATGCCGAGAACACCAAAGTCTCGATCCGCAACGTGCGCCGCGATGGCATGGACCAGATCAAGAAGGCCAAGGCCGCCGGCATGGGCGAAGATGACCAGAAGATGTGGTCGGATGAGGTGCAAGACCTGACGGACAAAGCCATTCTCGCGGTGGATCGGGCCTTGGAGCATAAACAAGCCGAGATCATGCAGGTTTAACGCCTTGGCGCGCGGGCCCCTGCGCGCCACAATCTGTACAAATTTCCAGCCCATATTCGGGCGACGTAAGCAAGGTAGGGCGCGGTCCTTGGGCGATAAATCCGACACAAAGACCCGCGAGGCAGCACATGTCGCCATCATCATGGATGGCAATGGCCGTTGGGCCACAAATCGCGGCTGGCCCCGTCTCGTCGGCCACCGCAAGGGCGCCGAGCGCGTCAAGCAGATCGTCCGCGCCGCTCCCGAAATTGGCATCCAATGGCTGACGCTATACGCGTTTTCCACCGAGAACTGGAAACGCTCGACCGAAGAAGTCCTTGGCCTGATGTCGATCTTCGCGCGCTACATCGAGCGCGAGGCGGATCGTCTGGCTGCCGACGGCGTGCGGATGCGCTTTATTGGCGACCGCAGCAAACTCGACGCCAAACTGCAACGCCTGATGACCGGGATCGAGGCGCGCACCGCCAATCTGACCCGGCTGAACCTGACTGTGGCGATCAATTACGGTGGCCGCGATGAAATTGCCCGCACCATTCGCGCGCTTGCGGCAGAGGCCGCCGCGGGCCGCATAGATCCCGACCAGATCACCGATGCGATGATCAGCCGACACCTTGACACCAAAGGTCTCCCCGACCCCGATCTGGTGATCCGCACCTCTGGCGAAACCCGCACCTCGAACTTCCTGCCATGGCAGGCCGCTTATGCCGAATACGAATTCACCGAAACCCTGTGGCCCGACTTCACCATTGATGAGTTGGTCGGCATCCTCGCCCGCTTTGGCCACCGCGACCGTCGCTTTGGCGGCGTGGCCACAGCATGAGCCTGCAATCCGCACAATGGGCCGATCTGAAGCCACGCGTGCTGTCGGCGGCGGTGATGCTGGCAGTGGGCGCGGTTGAGATTTGGCTGGGCGGCTGGTGGTTCCTGATCCTGATCACGCTGTTGACGGCGGTGATGATCTGGGAACTCGCCCGGTTGTCGCAGCCCGCAGAGCCCCGCCTGGCACTGGCCATCGCAGCACTTGCCGCCCTTTGCATGATCGCAGATGAAGGCTGGCCCTCGGTTTCGGCCTGGATCGTATTTCCCCTCGTGCCCTTGGCCTTCATGGCCACACCGCGCCGCCAACAAAAGGCGGTGGCGGCGATTTCGGTGGCGGTTCTGGTCTCGGGCCACGGGCTGTTCGTTTTGCGCGATGAGGCGGGCACCATTGCCTTCCTGTGGCTGTTGGGCGTGGTGATCGTCTCGGATGTGATGGGCTATTTTGCCGGTCGTATCTTGGGCGGACCAAAGTTCTGGCCCGCCATCAGCCCAAAGAAAACCTGGTCGGGCACCATCGCGGGCTGGATTGGCGCTGCGATTTTCGGTGCGGGCTTTGTCGCGGCAGGCCATGGCACGCTATGGCTGATCCTGCTCTCTCCGCTTGTCGCCTTCGCGGGCCAGATGGGCGATATCGCCGAAAGCTGGCTGAAGCGTCGGGTCGGGGCAAAAGACAGCTCCAACCTGATCCCCGGTCATGGCGGCGTGCTGGATCGGTTTGACGCTTTAAGCGGGGCGATGGTGCTGGTGATGCTGCTGTCGCGGCTGTTTGATCTGCCGATTGGGGGCTAGATGCGCTCTGTTTCGGTTTTCGGTGCCACTGGATCGGTTGGGGAAAACACGTTTGATCTGCTGATGCGCGAGGGCGGGGCCAAGGCTCACCGCACCGTCGCTTTGACAGGGGGGCGCAATGTGGCGCGATTGGCCGAGATGGCGATTGCCCTGCGCGCCGAGATTGCCGTCACCGCCTTTGACGATTGCCTGCCCGCCCTGCGCGATGCTTTGGCAGGCACCGGCATCGCGGTGGCGGCAGGCACCCAAGCCGTGCATGACGCCGCCGACCGCCCCGCCGATTGGGTGATGAGCGCGATTGTCGGGGCTGCGGGCCTTGTGCCGGGGATGCGGGCTTTGCGTCACGGCGGTAAACTGGCGCTTGCGAACAAGGAAAGCCTTGTGACGGCGGGCCAGTTGCTGATGGCGACGGCTGCCGCCAATGAAGCCACCGTGCTGCCCGTTGATAGCGAACACTCGGCGATTTTTCAGGCGCTGGTGGGCGAGGATATGGCGGCGGTGGAACGTATCATCCTGACGGCATCGGGTGGCGCTTTGCGCGATTGGCCCATGGCGCGTCTTGCGGGTGCCACCGTGACCGAAGCCCTCGCGCATCCGAACTGGTCAATGGGCGCGCGCATCACCATCGACTCGGCGTCGATGTTTAACAAAGCCTTGGAAGTCATTGAAACCCGCGAGTTTTTCGGCGTTGACCCCGCACAGATCGAGGTGATCATCCACCCCGAATCGATCATCCATTCCCTCGTCGGTTTCCGCGATGGCGCGGTGATGGCGCACATGGGCGTGCCTGATATGCGCCATCCCATCGGCTATGCCTTGCACTGGCCGCAGCGCCAAACCCTGCCCGTGGCGCGTCTCGACCTTGCCGCTTTGGGTGGCCTGAGCTTCCGCGCCCCGGATGAGACCCGCTTCCCGGCGCTCAGGCTGGCGCGTGAGGTGATGGCCACGCGCGGCCTCGCCGGGGCCGCGTTCAATGCCGCCAAAGAGATCGCTTTGGATCATTTCATCGCAGGTGACTTGGGCTTCATGCAGATGGCTGCCGTAGTTGAGGCTACACTTAACCGTGTTTCGTCAGATTGCAGCCTTGGAATCGCCGCCCTCACCCTTGAGGATGTGCTGCAAATGGATCATCTGGCACGGATCAGGGCCGCCGAGGCGGTGAAATTGGTAAAGGGCAGCTAGCGTGGATTTCAGCAGCTTTGTGGCGTCATTTGGCGGTGCGGTTTGGTCGGGCCTGTTCTTCATCGTCGCGGTGGCGGTGATCGTCGCGGTGCATGAATACGGCCATTACATCGTCGGCCGCTGGTCTGGCATCCATGCCGAGGTGTTCTCGCTGGGGTTCGGCCCGGTGGTGTATTCTCGGGTAGATAAACGCGGCACCAAATGGCAGATCGCAGCGCTGCCGATAGGCGGCTATGTGAAATTCCTCGGCGACAAAGACGCAGCCTCTGCCCCCGATCAAGCTGCCTTGGGGGGCCTTACGCCCGAGGAAAAACGCCACACCATGTACGGAGCACCCCTGTGGGCCCGCGCGGCGACCGTCGCTGCAGGTCCGATCTTCAACTTCATCCTCGCCCTGATCGTGTTTATCGGCCTGATCACCTACACCGGGGTTGCCACCGAAACCCCGGTGGTGGGCCGCGTCAATGCATCGCCCTTTGTCGGCGAAACCATCCAACCCGGCGACCAGATTCTGGCGCTGAACGGCACCGCCACCCCGGATATTGAAAGCTTCGCCATCACCGCCAACGCGCTGCCGCCTGCTGCCACCGTGACCTACAGTATTGAACGCGCGGGCCAAAAACTTGACGTTGAAGGCGCGCATCCGTTCCTGCCGATGGTCGGTGCGGTGATGCCGCGCAACGCGGGCGGCGACGCGGGTATTCAAGTGGGCGATGTAATCGTGCAAGCCGCTGGCCAGGATGTCACCGCCTTCAGCCAACTGCCCGCTTTGGTCGAGGCCAGCCAAGGCCAACCCATCGCGCTGAAAATCTGGCGGCAGGGTCAAATCATCGACCTGACGCTATCGCCCAACCGCCGCGATCTGCCGAAAGACGGCGGCGGGTTTGAGACCCGCTGGATGATCGGCCTGTCGGGCGGCATGTTGTTCCAGCCGCAAACCCGCCAGCCAGGACCGTGGGAAACCGTCACTTTGGCCGTCGAGCAGGCCTGGTTCACCGCGAAATCCTCGCTCTCCGGCCTCTGGCACATCGTCACCGGCCAGATCAGCACCTGCAACCTCTCCGGCCCGGTCGGTATGGCCGAGGTGATGGGCGACGCCGCCCGCCAAGGGCTGGAGCAGTTCATCGGCTATCTCGGCATGATGTCGCTGGGCATCGGCTTGCTCAACCTGTTCCCGATCCCGGTGCTCGATGGTGGCCATCTGGTGTTCTTCGCCTATGAAGCGGTGTTTCGCCGCCCGCCGGCACCCAGAGTGATGAACATCCTGATGCTGATCGGGCTTATGGCCGTGCTCAGCTTCATGTTCTTCGCTTTGGGCAATGATTTCACCTGCAAATAGCCACAGCCCAAGCCATACTGCTGCCACATTCAAGGCGTAGCTTTTTGTCATCATCTGATGCGGAAAGGGCAAAACCATGCAAGCCGTGATGAAAAGCTATAAAGGCCTGTCGCTGCTGGTCTGGTTGAACTGGGATCGCCTGTTCACCGTCGGCACCGTCGTGGTCGGTCTGCTGGCAGGTGCCTTCCTTGGCACGGCGCTGTTTCACCGCTGATCTTGCGGCAAAATTGCGGCGCAGAATATCCTCGCATTGCTTACGATTTCTCCGGCCATCCTTTTGACATTGCTTGCGGTTGCAGGTAGTCAGATGCACAGGATTTAGTGCATTCAGGAGCGGCTCATGCGGGAAACAGCAAGCGCAGGTATTACGCGCAAGGGGATGCTCCGGGGTCTTGTGCGCCCAACCCTTGTTGCAATTCTGCTTTCCAGCGCAATGGTTTCTGAACCGTTCCTCACGCTTGCCCATGCCGAAAGCTACAGCTTCAGCAGCGTCACCGTGGAAGGCAACACCCGCGTCGATGCCGCCACGATCCTGAAATACGCGGGAATCGCCCGTGGTGAGACTTTGCAATCCGGGCAGTTGAATGACGCTTACCAGCGTATTTTCGCATCAGGTTTGTTCGAAACTGTTGATCTTGTGCCACAGGGCGGCACGCTTCTGATCAAGGTCAGAGAACTGCCGATTGTGAACGGTGTCGATTTTCAGGGCAACAAGCTGGTCAAAGATGAAAAACTGACCGAAATCGTCAAATCCAAATCGCGGCTGGTCTACAATTCGGCGCAGGCCGAGGCAGATGCGGCGCAAATCTCGGAAGCCTACCGGGTGCAGGGCCGTCTCGCCGCCACGGTTGACCCAAAAATCATTCGCCGTTCGGACAACCGCGTCGATCTGGTGTTTGAAATCACCGAAGGCAAAGTTGTCGAAAACGAAGGCATTTCCTTTGTCGGCAACCGCGCGTTCAGCGACCGTCGCCTGAAACAAGTGCTGCAAACCAAGCAAGCGGGCTTCCTGCGTCAGTTGATCAAGGCTGATACTTTCGTGCCGGAACGTCTGGAAGTTGATAAGCAGATGCTGCGCGATTTCTATCTGTCGCGCGGCTATATCGACGTGCAAGTGGTGGATGCCACCGGGCAGTTGTCGCGCGAACGCGATGCGACCTTCGTAACCTACACCGTCAAGGAAGGTCAAAGCTGGAAGATCGGTCGCGTCAGCACGGTGTCCGAGGTTGAAGGCGTCGATGCCGCCGAATTTGCCGCCGTGCAAAAGATGCGCTCGGGCGTCACCTATTCGCCCTCGATCATTGAAAACAACATCGCCCGGATGGAAAATCTGGCTTTGCGCAAGGGGCTGAACTTTGTCAGCGTCGAGCCGCGTCTGATCCGAAATGAGCGCGGCCAGACTTTGGATGTCGAATATGTCATCAAGCGCGGTCAGAAGGTCTTCGTCGAACGCATTGATATTGAAGGCAATACCACAACACTCGACCAAGTGGTGCGCCGTCAGTTCCGCACCGTCGAAGGCGACCCCTTCAACCCGCGTGAAGTCCGTCAGGCCGCCGAGCGTATTCGCGCGCTTGGCTTCTTCACCGATGCCAAGGTCGATGCCAAACCCGGCAGTAACCCGGATGAAGTCGTCGTCAACGTCGATGTCGAAGAAAAACCCACCGGCTCGATCAGCTTTGGCGCCAGTTTTGGCACCACCTCTGGTCTGGGTCTGAACCTCGGCTTCTCGGAAACCAACTTCTTGGGGCGCGGACAGGCTTTTGCGATCAATATCGCGACCGCTTCGGATACCAAGGACAGCGGCATCTCGTTTGTGGAACCGGCTTTGCTGGGCCGCGATCTGAAGCTGAAACTCGGCGTCTCGTATAATGAGACCAACAACGCCAGCGCGCTCTATGACACCCGCAAGGTTGGCATAACCGCCGGGCTTGAATTCCCGATTGCTGAACAGTCGCGGCTGGAACTGCGCTATAAGGCGTTTCAGGATACTGTGAAGGATGTGACTTCGACCTCAGCATTGCTGATCGCCGAGGGCGAGCGTGGCGCTGAATTCGGCTCGGGTCTGGGCTATAGCTACACCTTCGACAACCGAGTCACCGGTCTGAACCCGAAAAGCAGTCTGCTGTTCCGCTTTGGGCAGGATTTTGTCGGTCTGGGCGGCGATGCCAAATTTGTCGAAACCACCGCGCTGGCTGTGGCCGAGACCAAAGTCTTTAATGAAGACGTCACCCTGCGCGCGATCTTCCAAGGTGGTGCGGTCAACAGCTTTGGCGGCTACGACACCCGCGTCACTGACCGCAATTTTGGCAACGGCAAAATGCGTGGCTTTGACACCAACGGCATCGGCCCCCGGACGGCGGCTGGCGATGCCTTGGGCGGCAATTTCTACGCCACCATGAAGCTGGAGGCCGAGTTCCCGCTGGGTCTGCCGGAAGAATACGGCATCACCGGTGGTCTGTTCTACGACATGGGCTCGGTCTGGGGCTTGGACAACAACCCCGACGCTGTTGATGACGGTGCCCATCTGCGCGCCGCCGTCGGCGTTTCAATCCTGTGGACCACGCCGATCGGGCCGCTGCGGTTCAACTTCTCGAACGCGATCAAGAAAGAAAGCTATGACGAAGAGCAAAGCTTCGATCTGACCATCGCGACGAAATTCTGATGAGGCGGCAGGCGGCAGGGCTGGCTTTGGCGCTGCTGCTTGGCGTGTTCCCGCAGGCCTCAACGGCGCAAAGTGTGGTGCAAAAAACCGCCATCGTGACGCTGGATCAGGATCAGGTGTATCTCGGCACGCAATACGGCCGCGCCTTGCAAGCCAAGTTTGAGGCCGAATCCGCCGCGCTTCTCGCCGAAAATCGCAAGATCGACGCAGCACTTGAGGCGGAAGAACGCGACCTGACCACCAAACGCGCCACGATGACAGCACAAGATTTCCGCCCCTTGGCTGAAGCTTTCGACAACAAAGCCAATGAGTTGCGCAAAGCGCAGGAGGGGAAATCCACCGAACTTGCCAAATCGCGTGACGCGGACAGGCAGGCTTTCTTTCAGGCCGTCGCCCCGATCCTGGGCGATTACATGGTGGAACGCGGCGCTGTCGCCATTCTGGATAAATCCGCCATCGTGGTCAGCCTCGGTTCCATCGACATCACCAAAGAGGTGATCGCCCGCATCGACACAAGGCTGGGCGATGGCAGCAAACCAGCAGCCCCTAATCCACTGCTCCCAAATCCCCCGGCCCCCAATCCTCCGTCCCCCGCGCCCTAAGCCTTACGGTCGCAGGCTTGTTTCACCCGGCGGTTTTCGCTAGTCAGATCACATGCCCCGCCAAGAGGGCCGCACCTTCGGAGATCCCATGACCGACCAGCCCACGCCCGACCAACCCGCAGCGCCGCTGTCCGCTGACCTATCGCTGATCCAGCGCATCATTCCGCACCGCTATCCCTTCCTGCTGGTCGATAAAGTGCGCGACATCTACCCGAACAAATCCTGCGTCGGCATCAAGAACGTCACCTTCAACGAGCCGCAATTCCAGGGCCATTTCCCCGGAATGCCGATTTTCCCCGGCGTGATGATCATCGAGGCGATGGCACAAACCTCTGGCATCCTCGTTGGCCTTTCGATGGACCTTGTCGATAAAAACGCCACCGTGTTCTTCATGGGCGTCGATGCGGTGAAATTCCGCCGCAAAGTCGTGCCCGGCGATGTGATGGAACTGCATGTCACCGCCCTGCGCGGCGGCGGTCGGGTGTGGAAATTCGCAGGCCGCGCCATGGTAGATGGCGAACTCGCCTGCGAGGCTGAATTCATGGCGATGTTCGACGTGCCGAAGAAAGCCTAAAGCATGTCCATCCACGGAACCGCCCTTGTCCATCCATCGGCCTTTGTCGAGGAAGGTGCCACGATTGGCCCCGATTGTTTCATCGGCCCCTTCGCGCTGATTGGCGCCGAGGTGACACTGGCCAAAGGCGTCACGGTGAAATCGCATGCCGTGGTGACAGGCTGGACCGAGATCGGCGAGGGCACCACGATCTTCCCCTTCGCCTGCGTCGGTGAAGTGCCGCAGGATCTGAAATTCAACGGCGAACGCACCCGGCTGATCGTAGGCCAACGTTGTAAAATCCGCGAAGGCGCTACCCTGAACACCGGCACCGCAGGCGGTGGTGGGGTCACCCGCATCGGCGACGATTGCCTGTTGATGACAGGCGCGCACATCGGCCACGACGCCAGCTTAGGCAACCGTATCGTGCTCGCCAACCAAGTCGCCATCGCGGGGCACTGCCAGATTGGCGATGATGTGATCATTGGCGGGCTGTCCGGCATCCACCAATGGGTCCGCATCGGCCGTGGTGCGATCATTGGCGCGGTCACGATGGTGACGAATGATGTGCTGCCCTACGGCCTCGTGCAAGGCCCGCGCGGCAGCTTAGATGGTCTGAACCTCGTCGGCCTCAAACGTCGCGGCGTCGAGCGCACCGATATTTCCGCCATGCGCGCCGCCTATCAGGCACTGGCGCAGGGCGAGGGCAGCTTTCTGGATCGCGCCCGCCGTCTGGCCGATGAAACCGACAGCGACTATGTGCGTGAGATGACCGATTTCATCCTCTCCGCCACCGACCGTTCGTTCCTGACCCCAAAATGAGCAAGCTTGCGATCATCGCCGGGCAGGGCGCTCTGCCCGCCGCTTTGGTCGCAGCGCTGCCAGATCGCCCGATGATCTGCGCGCTGGACGGTTTCGCGCCCGAAGGCCTGCCGGTCGATCAGATCTTCCGCGTCGAACGCCTCGCTCTGTTCCTGCGCCTGCTCGAAGACCAAGCCATCACCCAAGTGATCTTCGCCGGAGCCGTCCAGCGCCCGCGCCTAGACCCCAGCCTGTTTGATCCACAAACCGCGCAAATGGTGCCGCGCCTGCTGGCCGCGATGCAAGCCGGAGACGACGCCACCCTGCGCGAAGTCATCGCCATTTTCGAGGAAGCGGGCTTCGAAGTGGTTGGTGTCGAAGCCATCGCCCCCGCACTCCTCCCCCCGGCAGGCGTGCTCACCGGAACCCTCACCGCCCAGCATGAAACCGACGCCAGCCGCGCCGAAACCATCACGGTGGCGCTCGGCACCGTCGATGTGGGCCAAGGCTGCGTCGTCTCGCAAGGCCTCTGCCTCGCTGTTGAGGCGCTCCCCGGCACCGATGCCATGCTCGCCAGCCTCAGCCTAATCCCCGCCAGCCTGCGCCCGAAAGGCGGCCTCTATTATAAAGCCGCCAAACCCGGCCAAGACCGCCGCATTGATCTGCCCACCATCGGCGTCGAGACCATCCGTCGTGCAGCTGAGGCGGGCCTGTCTGGCATAGCCTTCCAGGCAGGCTCGGTGATCTGCCTTGATCTGGCCGCCATGATCACGGCGGCACAGGCAAACGACCTGCTGCTATGGGCGCGCTAAAGCTGTTCCTGATCGCCGGAGAACCCTCTGGTGATCGCCTGGGGGCAGCCCTGATGGCGGGTCTGAAAACTCTGCACCCGGAAGTGACATTCCAAGGCGTCGGCGGCCCCTTGATGCAGGCCGAGGGGCTGAGCAGCCTGTTCCCGATGGAAGAACTCTCCATCATGGGCATTGCGGAAGTGCTGCCGAAGTATTTCCACCTCAAACGCCGCATCCGCGAGACCGCCGAAGCCGCGCTCAAAGCCGCCCCCGCCGCCCTGATCACCATAGACTCCCCCGACTTCTGCCTGCGCGTCGCCAAAATCGTCAAAACCACCAACCCGGCCCTGCGCACCATCCACTATGTCGCGCCCTCGGTCTGGGCATGGCGTCCGGGACGTGCGGCAAAAATGGGACGCGTCATCGACCACGTCCTCGCCCTGCTGCCGTTCGAGCCGCCCTACATGACCGCCGCCGGCATGAGTTGCGATTTCGTCGGCCACCCGGTCGTCTCCGAGCCCCTCGCCACGCCAGAGGAAACCGCCCAACTTGCAGGGCAGGGCCCGCTGATCCTGACGCTGCCCGGCTCGCGCAAAGGCGAAGTCAGCCGCCTTGCCCCAGTGATCGGCGAAACCTTGGCACTGATCAAAGCCCAACACCCCAACGCCCGCGTGGCCCTGCCCACCGTCTGCGGCGTCGAGGCTCTGGTGCGCGACCTCTCTGCTACATGGCCGATCCAGCCACAGATCATCACCGACCCCGCGCTGAAACGCGCCGCCTTCGCTGCGGCTGACGTGGCGATTGCCGCCTCTGGCACCGTCTCGCTGGAACTCGCGGCCAATAACTGCCCGATGGTGATCGCCTATGACATGCATCCGCTCACGCTCTGGCTGATGCGCCGCGCCGCCCTGATTGACAGCGTTACGCTGGTCAATCTCGTCTCAGAGACCCGCGCCGTCCCCGAGTTCATCGGCGAAAACTGCAAAGCCGCTCTTATCGCGCCCGCAATGCTGCGCCTGCTCGAAAACCCACACAGCCAAGACGCAGCCATGCACCTGACCATGCAACGCTTGGGGCAGGGTGGAGAACCTCCGGGTCTGCGCGCCGCAAAATCCGTCCTCGTCGCACTATCGCGTCAAATTACCTAAACCTTATCTAAAATTGTCATCCTCTCTGCTCAAATATCCCACGGGGGTCCGGGGGTGTGAAACCCCCGGCTAAGGTCAGCAAAGCCCGCAAACCTTAAAAATCTCTTAACCAGCCAAGGTCAACCCCTTGAAAACCCGAGTCTAAAAAAGGTCCCGAGTTGGGACCACTACCGCCCCCGCCAAATCCAGCCGCCACCAAACACCCGGCTGCCCTCGGGGGCATAAAACACGCAAGCCTGACCCGGCGACACCCCATCCTCCGGGTCCAGAAGTTCCACCATCGCCTCGGTGCTGGAAATCGGCCGCACCATTGCAGGCCGGGGTGGCCGTGTCGAGCGCACCTTCACATTCAAATGCCACTCACTGCGGCTCTCAAACGGCGCGTCACCCAACCAGTTGATCTCGCGCAGCGGGATAACCCGCGTCGACAACGCCTCTTTCGGCCCCACGATCACCTGCCGCAAGCCTGGGTCCAGCTTCACCACATACAACGGGTCTCCCAACCCCCCGATCCCCAGCCCCTTGCGCTGCCCGATCGTGTAATGAATGACCCCGCGATGCTGCCCCAACACCCGCCCCGCCTTATCGACAATATCCCCCGGATCAGCCGAACCGGGGCGCAGCTTTTCGATCACCGCCGCATAATTGCCGTTGGGAACAAAGCAAATATCCTGACTGTCCGGCTTATCCGCCACAGGCAACCCGTACCGCAAAGCCAGCGCCCGTGTCTCGGCTTTGGACCCAAGATGCCCCAAAGGAAACCGCAGATAATCCAACTGCTCCGCCGTGGTCGAGAACAGGAAATAGCTCTGATCGCGGTTCGCATCCGTCGCCATATGCAACTCTGGCCCATCGCCAACTTTGCGCTGAATGTAATGCCCCGTCGCCATGCAATCCGCGTTCAAATCCTTCGCGGTCGCCAGCAGGTCCTTGAACTTCACCCGCTCATTGCAGCGAATACACGGTACTGGCGTCGCCCCCGCCAGATAAGCGTCGGCAAACTCCTCAATCACCGCCTCGCGAAAGGTGTTCTCATAATCCAGCACGTAATGCGGAAACCCCATCAGTTCCGCCACCCGCGCCGCATCGTGAACATCTCGACCCGCACAACATGCGCCCTTTTTCGCCAGTGCCGCCCCGTGATCATAAAGCTGCAAGGTGACGCCGACCACATCATAGCCTTCCTCGGCCAGTTGGGCGGCCACAACCGAGCTGTCGACACCGCCCGACATCGCGACGACCACACGGGTCTCCGAGGGCGGCTTGGCGAAACCAAGCGAGTTCAACGGCTGATCTAACATCGAAAATTCCGGGAAATGGGGCAGCATTATGGCCATTAGATCGCAATATAGGAAAATGCCACCTACTCTCAACCCCCGGCTTTACGCTTGTTTAAGCCCGTTCCGTCAAACTGCCCGGGTATGAATGAGGAACTTACCATGTATCTCAAGAAAGTTGATGGCCCGCGTCAGGTCACTTTGCCCGATGGCAGCATCCTGTCGCGCGCTGATTTGCCACCCGCCGATACGCAACGCTGGGTGGCCAGTCGCAAAGTCGTGGTTGTCAAAGCCGTGATCTACGGCCTGATTTCTGAGGCCGAAGCCTTGGAACGCTACGCTTTGTCAGAGGAAGAATTCGTGCTCTGGCGGCAAGCGGTTGAAACCCATGGCGAAAAAGCCCTACGCGTCACAACACTTCAAAAGTACCGACAACTTTAGATTGTTTTTGGGATTCATACGGTCACAGTAACGTGTAGTTAACCATTGCCAGCCAAAGTCATTAACGAACAAGAGCCTGTGACGGAGCCCCGGAATGCGAATCTTACTGGTTGAAGACGATCCTACCACATCCCGTAGTATCGAATTGATGCTGACCCACGCGAACTTGAATGTCTATTGCACCGATCTGGGTGAGGATGGCATCGATCTGGCGAAACTTTATGATTACGATCTGATTCTTTTGGATCTTAATCTGCCAGATATGTCCGGGCACGAGGTGCTGCGACAGTTGCGCCTCGCGCGGATTGAGACACCGATTTTGATTCTCTCGGGGTCGGACGATACCGAGAACAAGATCAAAGGCTTCGGATTTGGCGCCGATGATTACCTCACAAAACCCTTTCACCGCGAAGAACTGGTGGCGCGCATCCATGCGATCATCCGCCGCTCCAAGGGCCACAGCCAGTCGATGATCAAAACCGGCCGGGTCAATGTGAACCTTGACGCCAAGACCGTGGATGTCGAAGGCGCGACGGTGCATCTGACCGGCAAAGAATATCAGATGTTGGAGCTGCTTTCCCTGCGCAAAGGCACCACGCTGACCAAAGAGATGTTCCTGAACCATCTTTACGGCGGCATGGATGAGCCCGAGTTGAAGATCATCGATGTCTTCATCTGCAAGCTGCGCAAAAAGCTGGCAGAGGCGACCGGCGGCACCAACTATATCGAAACCGTCTGGGGCCGTGGCTATGTGCTGCGCGATCCGAGCCCGGCTTTGGCCCCGCGTTTGGTCGCCAGCGCTTGATCAAAGCTTTGCCTGCGCTTGCCCATTTCCTGCCCGCCGCATAACTTGGGCGAAACGGAAATGGGGGCGGCAATGGCGGTGGATCTTGAGCAGTTGACCGAGGCCGAAGCCCGGGTTGAACTCGCCCGGCTGGCCGAAGCGATTGCAGCGGCCAACCGCGCCTATCACACGCTGGACGCGCCAGAGATTTCGGATGCCGAGTTTGATGCGCTGAAACGCCGAAATCTGGCGCTTGAGGCGCGGTTTCGGGTCTTGAAACGCGCCGATAGCCCGTCCGACCAGGTTGGCGGCGGCGTGGCCGATGGCTTTGGCAAAGTCGCGCATGCGGTTCGGATGCTGTCGCTGGAGAATGCGTTTGAAGATGGCGACATCGCCGATTTTGACGAACGCGTGCGCAAGTACCTCGGCACCGATAGCGCTTTGGCCTATACAGCCGAGCCGAAGATCGACGGTCTGTCGCTGTCTTTGCGCTATGAACATGGCGTGTTGGTGCAGGCGGCGACGCGCGGCGATGGCGAGGTCGGCGAGAATGTCACCGAAAATGCCCGCACCATCGCGGATATTCCGCAGCAGTTGAGCAATGCGCCGCAATTGCTGGAAGTGCGCGGTGAAGTTTACATGAGCCACGCCGATTTCGCAGCCCTGAACCAAAGACAGGCGGCAAAGGCCGAAAAACTGTTCGCCAATCCGCGCAATGCCGCAGCGGGCAGTCTGCGGCAACTGGATGCCGGCATCACCGCCGCGCGGCCTTTACGGTTCTTTGCCTATGCCTGGGGGGCGTTGTCTGCGCCGCTGGCAGCGACCCAATTTGGCGCGATTGAGCGGCTTAACCATCTGGGGTTTCGAACAAATCCTCTCACCGTGATTTGCGCAGGCCCCGAGGAGATGTTGGCGCAGTATCGCCATATCGAGACCAAGCGGGCGACTTTGGGCTATGACATCGACGGCGTTGTCTACAAGGTCAACGACCTTGGCCTGCAAGCGCGGCTGGGCTTTCGCTCCGCCACCCCCCGCTGGGCGATTGCGCATAAATTCCCGGCCGAACTGGCTTGGACCCGACTTGAGGCGATCGACATTCAGGTTGGCCGGACTGGCGCATTGTCGCCTGTAGCACGGCTGGCCCCGGTGACGGTCGGCGGCGTTGTGGTGGCCAATGCAACGCTGCACAATGAAGATTACATCGCCGGGCGCGGTGCCAAGGGCAACCCGATCCGCGAGGGTCGCGATATTCGTGTCGGCGATTGGGTGCAGGTCTATCGTGCGGGCGATGTGATCCCGAAGATTGCCGATGTTGATCTGGATCGCCGCCCGGACGATGCGCAACCTTATGTTTTTCCCGGTATTTGCCCGGAATGTGGCTCGGTCGCACATCGCGAACCCGGCGATGCGGTGCGTCGTTGCACGGGTGGTCTGATCTGCCCGGCACAGGCGGTGGAGCGGCTGAAGCATTTCGTCTCGCGCGGGGCGTTTGACATCGAAGGCTTGGGTGCCAGGCAGGTTGAAATGTTTTTTCACGATGCCGATCTGCCGGTGAAAACCCCGGCGGATATTTTCACGCTCGCGGCGCGGGACGAAGCCAACGGTCTGAAAAGATTGAAAAATCGCGATGGTTTTGGTGAGGTTTCCGCAAAGAAACTGTTCGCGGCGATTGAGGCCAAGCGCACCATCCCGCTGGATCGGCTGATCTTCGGCCTCGGCATCCGCCATGTTGGCGAGGCTGCGGCAAGCCTGCTTGCGCGACATTATGCGACATGGGATGGCTTCGAGGCCGCAATCACCCATGCTTTGCCTGGAACTGCGGAATGGGCGGAACTGATTTCGATTGACGGTGTGGGGGCAGTGCTGGCGGGTTCGCTGGTGGCGGCGTTTCAAAACGGCTTTGAGCGTGCGGCGATTGACGCTTTGGTGGCGCAGTTGCAGGTGCAATCCGTGCAAGCCCGTGCGCCGGTCGACAGCCCCGTCGCCGGGAAAACCGTGGTGTTCACCGGCACGCTGGAAAAGATGACGCGGGCGGAAGCGAAAGCGCGGGCCGAGGCTTTGGGCGCCAAGGTTGCGGGCTCGGTCTCGGCCAAAACCGATCTGCTGATTGCCGGGCCGGGGGCGGGGTCAAAAGCGAAAGACGCCGAAAAACATGGGGTTAAGGTGATTGACGAAGATCAATGGCTTGCCCTGATCGGTCAGGCATGAGCCGCCCGGAAATTCTGTTTCCGCTGTTTGCCGGATTAGAGACTCTGGACGGCGTTGGCCCAAAAACCGCGCAGGCTTTTGCGCTTCTGGGGGTGGAAAAGCCAAAGGACCTTTTATTTTTGCTGCCACATTCCGCGGTGGATCGTTCGCGCAAAGCCTCAATCCGCGACGTGGTGCCACCCTGCACGGTGACGGTTGAGGTCGAGGTTGGCAGCCATTTCCCGCCCCGGCAAAAGGGCCGCCCCTACCGGGTGATGGTGCGCGATGCGGCGTTGGAGTTCCAACTGGTATTCTTCCACGCGCGCGGCGATTATCTGCAAAAGCTTCTGCCGACTGGCCAGCGCCGCTTGGTATCCGGCAAGGTGGAACTCTTTGATAGCATTGCGCAAATGGTCCACCCCGATCATGTTTTGCGCCCCGAGGACGCCAGCGAATTGCCGCTGTTCGAGCCGGTCTATCCTTTGACCGCTGGCGTCACCCAGCGGCAGGTTGCCAAGGCCGCGGCCTCGGCGCTGGCGCGGGCGCCGCTGGTGCCAGAGTGGATCGACCCGAACCTGAAGGCGCGAGAGGCTTGGCCAGATTGGCGTACCGCCTTAGAAACTGCCCATGCACCGCAGGATCAGGCGGCGCTGGCGTTCACCCATCCCGCCCGGCAACGCCTTGCTTATGATGAACTTTTTGCCCATCAGCTGACGCTGTCACTGGCCCGCGCGCATCTGCGGCGGGGCAATGGCGTGGCCACCATCGGCACCGGAGCGCTGACCGCCAAAGTCTTGGCCGCGCTGCCCTATGTGCCGACTGCGGCACAAACCCGCGCCGTGGCCGAGATTGCGCAAGACATGGCGCAGCCGTTGCGGATGAACCGCTTGCTGCAGGGCGATGTCGGCTCGGGCAAAACCTTGGTGGCCTTCCTTGCGCTGCTGACGGCGGTCGAGGCGGGCGGGCAGGGCGTTCTGATGGCCCCGACCGAAATTCTGGCGCGCCAGCACCGAGAGGGTCTGCTGCCTTTGGCTGAAGCTGCGGGCATCCGGTTAGAGTTGTTGACCGGGCGCGATAAGGGGGCAGAGCGTGCGTCAAAGCTGGCTGCCCTGCAGGATGGCCAGATCCAGATCCTGCTGGGCACCCATGCGGTTTTTCAAAAGGATGTGCATTTTCAAGATCTTCGCCTTGCCGTGGTCGATGAACAGCACCGCTTTGGCGTCTCACAACGTATGGAACTGGGCGCCAAGGGGCAGGCGGTGGATGTGCTGGTGATGACGGCGACGCCGATCCCGCGCAGTCTGGCGCTGGCAAGTTATGGTGATATGGATGTCTCGGTGCTGGATGAAAAACCCGCCGGGCGCAAACCGATCAAGACGGTGATGATTTCCGGCGCGCGGATGGATGAGGTGGTGGGGCACTTGGCGCGTGCCGTGGCCGAGGGGCGGCAGGCCTATTGGGTCTGCCCCTTGGTTGAGGAATCCGAACTGGTCGATTACGCCAGCGCGGTGGAACGATTCGAGTCCCTGCGGGCGGCTTTGGGCGATGTGGTGGGGCTGGTGCATGGCCAGATGCCGGTGGCCGAGAAAGACGCCGCGATGGCGCGGTTTGTCGCAGGGATTACCAAGATTTTGGTGGCGACGACGGTGATTGAGGTCGGCGTCAACGTGCCGAATGCTTCGATCATGGTGATCGAGCGCGCCGAAATCTTTGGTCTGGCGCAGTTGCACCAGTTGCGCGGCAGGGTTGGGCGCGGCAGCGTCGATTCCACCTGCTTGCTGGTTTATCAAGCGCCGCTTTCGGAAAGTGGTGAGCGGCGGCTGAAAGTGATCCGTGATACCGAAGACGGCTTTCGGATTTCCGAAGAAGATCTGTCGATGCGCGGCGCGGGCGATCTGATTGGCACCGCGCAATCCGGTCTGCCACGCTTCCGTGTCGCCGATCAGGAGCGGCAAGCGGGGCTGATGGCCGTCGCACAGTCCGATGCGCGGGCGTTGCTGGCACTTGACCCCGATCTGCGCAGCCCGCGCGGTAAGGCTGCCCGTGTGCTGCTGTGGCTGCTTGATCAAGATCGTGCGATAAAACTGATTTCTGTCGGCTGAAACCTCACAATCTTGTGTCTGGGGGTTGGGAACCAAAGCGTTCTGCTTGGGTTATGTTCTCATAAGTTCACAAATGTTCTTATAAAGTTCTTTACAGGTGGTAAAGAATATGAGAACAATAGGGCAACAAGCAAACGGAGGTCGCAATGTTCACCGAGATTATCGAAATCCTGAAACGGTCCAACTCCAGCCTTATGGCTGAAGCTGTTGGCGTTGTTTCGTTGTTTGTGCTGCTTTTCGCCGGATTGGGAATGTCTGGCACGCTTTGAAGGTTCTGCCTGCGGTCTTGTCGAACCGGGCCCGCGCATCTGTCCCCAAGTGATGCGCCGCGTGGCTGCCCTGCCACTGCCTTGGTGAAAGAACGCCACTTTCCGCCGCCATCCATTTGGATGCGCGGCGGTTTTTTATGCGGCCTCTGCTTGTGCGGCAGCCTCACAGGCGGCATCCAGTGCCAAAAGAATCGAGGCATGGCGATTCTTATAGTCGCGCGCTGGGATTAAGACTTCGTAACCTTGAAAAGGCGCGGCAGGCACCGCGCCATTGTCTTTCAACATGGCGCGCAGCATCTCGCGCGCGGCCTCCAGTTCTGCACGGCTCCGGCCCAGAATCACCCCACCCAAGATCGAAGCCGAGGCTTGACCCAATGCACAGGCCTTCACATCCTGCGCGAAATCCGCGACCCGACCGTCTTTCATGACAAGATCGACAGTCACCGCTGATCCACACAGCGGCGAGCGTTTGCGCGCGGTCCCGGTTGGTGCTGTCAGGCGGCCCAGATGCGGGATGTCAGCCGCCAGTGCCAAAATCCGCCCTGAATAAAGTTTGACAAGATCACTGTCGCCGGATTTGACGAGATCGCTATCGTGCATGGCTTCCCCTTTTCCAACTCGCAAGATAAGCCGATTTCACGCCTTCGCCAAGGAGCAGCCGATGCAATTCGACCCTACAACGCTGACTTATGACGCCAACGGCCTGATTCCCTGCATCGCGCAGGACCATACCTCGGGCGAAGTGCTGATGATGGCCTGGATGAGCGCGCAATCACTGGCGCGCACGCTGGAAACCGGGGCGATGACCTATTGGTCGCGGTCGCGGAAGGCTTTTTGGGCCAAAGGTGAAACCTCGGGCCATGTGCAGCGGCTGGTGGAATTGCGCGTCGATTGCGACCGCGATTGCCTGCTGGCACTGGTGACGCAAGTGGGTCCGGCCTGCCACACCAATCGACGCAGTTGCTTTTACACGGCGGTGCGCGACGGTGTCGAAGTGGTGATCTCCGAGCCGTTATAGCCCGACCATGCGGCGAATATCGGCAGGCGTCGCGCCTTCGGCACGGTATTTCGACAAAGCGCGGGCATCGTCACGCTTGGCCAAACGCTTGCCCTGATCGTCGCGGATCAGACGGTGGTGGTGGTAGATCGGGGTGGGAAGGCTCAGAAGCCGTTGTAAAAGCACATGGATCTTGGTCGCCTCGGTAAGATCTGCCCCCCGAACCACATGAGTTACGCCTTGTGCAGCATCATCCAGCACCACCGATAAGTGATAAGACGTGCCGATATCGCGGCGCGCGATGACGAAATCACCAACCGCTTTCTGCATATCCTCGGGAGAAAACTCGACAAGCCCGGATTGGCCGTTTGGACCAATCCCGGTTTCGCGATAGGATGTATACCAATGCCAACCGCCATTCGCACTGTCGATCCTATGTTCAAAAATCAGACTATCCGCGATGCAGCCCAAATCGAGCCGAAGATTGGCATCTGTGGGCCTTGGATAGTTTTCGGAAAAGCTCCGCTCGTAAGACATTTCGCTGCGACATGTGCCGGGATAGATTAGGCCATCTGGGCCAGCCGGAACTTCAGCGCCTTCCTGCGGGGCCGAAAGCGCTGCTTCGATATCGCGACGCGTGCAGCGACAGGGATAGATCAGCCCGCGCAGCCAAAGATCATCAAGCGCCTTGCTATAGTCTGAAAGGCGATCTGACTGGCGCTGCGGCACTTCATCCCACCAGATGCCAAGCCATTGCAAATCATCATAAATTTGGCTTTCCCACTCAGGCCTGCTGCGGCTGCGGTCAATGTCTTCAATCCGCAGCAGGAACTTTCCACCCTCCGCAACCGCCATGTCATACGCGAGCAGCGCCGAATAGGCATGACCCAGATGCAAGGGCCCGGTGGGCGAGGGGGCGAAGCGGGTTACGAAAGCCATTCCGTGAACGATTCTTTCGCCCGATCCGTGTAGGCTTTGTAGCGGTCCTTGCGGCCTTTACGACCGCCGCGGGCGTCAATCGGGGGAAACAGACCGAAGTTGACGTTCATCGGCTGGAAGGTTTTCGCGTCGGCCCCGCCGGTGATATGGGTGATCAGCGCGCCCATCGCGGTGTCGGGCGGCGGCGGTGGCAAAACCCGCCCGTGCAATTCGGCCGCAGCCATCCGGCCCGCAAGCAGACCCATCGCCGAGGATTCGACATAGCCTTCCACCCCGGTGATCTGGCCGGCAAAACGGATATTGGGCCGTGATTTCAGCCGCATTTGATCATCCAGCAGGGTTGGCGAATTGATGAAGGTGTTGCGGTGAATGCCGCCCAACCGAGCGAAACTGGCATTGTGCAGCGCGGGAATCATTTTGAAAACAGCGGTTTGCGCGCCGTACTTCATCTTGGTTTGAAAGCCGACGATGTTGTACAAAGTGCCGAGTTTGTTGTCGCGGCGCAGTTGCACCACGGCATAGGGCTTCATTGGATTGTGTGGGTTGGTCAGCCCCACTGGCTTCATCGGGCCAAAGCGCAACGTCTCACGTCCGCGTTCCGCCATCACCTCAATCGGCAAACAGCCGTCGAAATAGCCTGCGGTTTCGCCTTCATGGAACTCGGTTTTCTCTGCCGCGAGCAGCGCGTCGATGAAGGCGTAGTATTCGTCCTTGGTCATCGGGCAGTTCATATAGGCGGTCTGTTCTTCCACCGTCTCACCCTTATCGTAGCGGCTTTGCATCCAGGCCAGCGACATATCCACCGACTCGGCATAGACAATCGGGGCGATGGCGTCGAAAAACGCCAAAGCATCAGCCCCGGTTGCCGCGCGGATGCTTTGCGCCAGCGCGCTTGAGGTCAAAGGCCCGGTGGCGATGATCCATTGGCCCTGATCGGGCAGTTCGGTCACTTCCTCAAACGACGAGGAAATCAGTGGATGCGCGTTCAGCTTTGCTGTGACAGCTTCGGCAAACGGATCGCGATCCACCGCCAGCGCGCCGCCTGCGGGCAAACGATGCGTCTCGGCCATCGCCATGATCAAACCATTGGCCGCACGCATTTCCCAGTGCAAAAGCCCCACCGCATTGCGTTCATCATCATCCGAGCGGAACGAATTTGAGCAGACCATTTCGGCAAAATTACCGGTCCTGTGCGCGAAAGTGCCCACCTGAGGCCGCATCTCGTGGATCACCACGCGTATGCCTTGTTCCGCCGCTTGCCAAGCCGCTTCAGATCCGGCCATACCGCCGCCGATGATGTGCAATTCTTGTATCATAGGGGCGATGTAGCCTTGCACGCGGCCTAGATCAAGGCGGCACTAGATCAGAGCAATGCGTTCGCGTTGTGCTGCATCGGGGAAGCGGCGATAGAGCCCAACCTCAATCTGCGCGATCATCTGGTGCATGTGGTCATATCGTCGCTCGGCGGCTTCATCCGGGGTGGAGAGCGCTGCGAAAGCCGCATCAAGATCGGCCAAGCCCCCGACGTCAATTTCCAGCAGAAAATCGGTATGCATGCCAGAGGCCAGCCTGAATTTCCGCCGCAACAGCCGCCACTCCAGGATCAGCCCTTGGGTTTTCAGATAGCTCATCCAGGCCTCAACCGCCGCCGCAAAGGCCAACGCGCGGGCACCGTCTTTCAGCTCGATCATGCAATGATAGATGTTCATGCCACCTCCGATCGCGATCAGCAAAGCAGCAATTCCTTGCCAAGCCGTTAACCGGGCAGTAAAAAGGGCCGAGGTTTCCCCCGGCCCAAGCGTAATTTTGCTAAACTTAGCGCTTGTCGAGCGCAAGTGGGCCCGCGCCATGCGCGAAGACCATCAGGAAACCACCCGCAATAGCGACGTTTTTCAGAAACATCGTCATCTGCATCTGATCAGCCGGGTTGAAATGGTACAAAATCCCCGCCAGCAGGCAGAAACCCGCGCCGAGTAGCGCCATGATCCGTGCTTGGAAGCCCAGAACCATCGAAGCCCCCAGCGCCAATTCAAAGATCACCGCAGGCCAAGCCAGAAATGCGGGCACCCCCGCAGAAGCCATATAGCCCGCAAAACCAGCGACATCGCTGAGTTTGCCAAAACCTGCGATCAAGAACAGCGCGCCCAAAAAGATGCGGCCAACCAGCGGGGCGTAGGCAGAAAGTTTATCCATGATTAATCCTGATATCCGTTTGCTAGGGCCAAGCCCCATAGTGGGTTTCGGCATCCGTGTGGTGTAACCTGCGGCAGTTATGCATGAAACAGGTGTCAGCGCGCGTAGTCTCTGCACTGATGCACAGAAAACCGGTCAGTTTTCGGGGCGCGCCCACAGCTTTAGGCGATGCTGTTGCACAAATGCTGCGGGATTGTCGCCCAGATCATATCCCAGACTTGCGGCTTTCTCGAAAAAACCGGGGGCGGGCAAGCCTTGCGCCAACCGCCCCGCGCAGAGTGCCGCACGCAAGGGCTTACCCGCTGCGGCATCGGTTTCCATCAGGATTTCAAGCGCTTGCGTCAGTTTGGCAATCGCACCGGGGCCGGGGATGGCCAGATCACGCGCGAGTGCACCATAAGTAATCGTCTGCTGAAGCGCGGCCAGTTCAGCCAGCCGCGCCTCAAGATTATTCATCGCCCTGTTCAGCAACCCGGGCGACGGAAACCACTTCTTCACCTTTTCCGGTGTTGAATACCTTCACCCCGCCTGCCGAGCGCGAGCGGAATGAGATTTGGTCAACGGGCACCCGGATGGATTGCCCAGTGGAGGTTGCAAGCATGATCTGGTCAGACATATCCACCGGGAACGACGCCACCAATGGCCCACCCCGCATCGCGCCGTCCATCGCCTTCACGCCCATGCCGCCGCGCCCGCGCACAGGATAATCATGGCTGGAGCTGAGTTTACCAGAGCCCGAAGTGGTGATGGTCAGGATCAAATCCTCGGCCGCCGACATTTCGGCATAGCGTTCGGTGGAAAGCTGGCCCGCGTTTACGGCTTCTTCTTCGTCATCAGCCTCGGCTTCTTCCGTCACACCCGCCATCAGGCGACGCTGCTTGAGGTAGGCAGCGCGTTCATCCGGTTCGGCCTCAAAATGCCGGATGATCGACATCGACACCACTTTGTCGTCGCGGCCCAAACGCACGCCCCGCACGCCGGTCGAGCCGCGCGATTTGAACACCCGGATTTCTTGCGTCGAGAACCGGATCGCCCGCCCGCCCGCCGTCACCAGCATGATATCGTCGTTCTCATCGGCAATCGCGGCGTTGACCAAGAACACGCCCTCGGGCAATTTCATCGCGATCTTGCCGTTGCGCATCACATTGGTGAAATCCGACAGATCGTTCTGCCGCACATCACCGTCGCTGGTGGCAAACACGATTTGCAGGTCCTGCCACTCGGCCTCTGGCGCATCCACCGGCATCAGGGCGGCAATGCTAACCCCTTGGGTTATCGGCAGAATATTCACCATCGCCTTACCCTTCGCCGTCCGCCCAGCCAGCGGCAGCCGCCAGGTTTTCAGCTTGTAGACCATGCCATCGGTGGTGAAGAACAACAGGTTCGTGTGCGTATTGGCGACGAAAAGTGTCGTGACCACATCGTCTTCTTTGGTCGCCATCGAGGACAGACCCTTGCCGCCGCGGTTCTGGCTGCGGAAGTCGATCAAAGGCGTGCGTTTGATATAGCCGCCGGAGGTGATGGTGACGACCATATCCTCGCGCTCGATCAGGTCTTCGTCTTCCATATCGCCGGCCCAATCGACGATTTCGGTGCGGCGCGGCACCGCAAACATCGACTTCACTTCGCTCAGTTCGGTCGAAATGATCGCCATGATCCGTTCGCGACTGCCCAGAATCTCAAGGTAATCCTTGATCTTACCGGCCAGTTCTTGCAGCTCGTCGGTGATTTCCTTAACGCCCATCGCGGTCAGGCGTTGCAGGCGCAAATCCAGAATGGCGCGGGCTTGCAGTTCCGACAGGTTATAGCTGCCGTCGTCGTTGATCGGATGGCTCGGGTCGTCAATCAGCTTGATATAGGGGATGATTTCCCCCGCAGGCCAGCGCCGCGTCATCAACCGTTCGCGCGCTTCCGCAGGGTCCGCCGACGAGCGGATGGTCGCCACCACCTCATCGACATTGGAAACCGCCACCGCCAGACCACACAGAATATGACTGCGCTCGCGGGCGCGGCGCAATTCATAAGCGGTGCGGCGTGCGACAACTTCCTCGCGGAAGGTGATGAAATGGCGCAGAAAATCGGCCAAAGTCAGTTGTTCCGGCCGCCCGCCATTCAGCGCCAGCATGTTGCAGCCGAAAGAGGTCTGCATCGGCGTGAAGCGGTAAAGCTGGTTCAAAACCACATCCGCCGTCGCATCGCGCTTCAGCTCGATCACCACGCGGACGCCGATCCGGTCGGATTCGTCCTGCACATGGGCGATGCCTTCGATTTTCTTCTCACGCACTTGCTCGGCGATAATCTCGATCATCCGGGCTTTGTTGACCTGATACGGCACCTCGTCGATGATGATCGCAAAGCGGCCAGAGCGAATTTCCTCAATCCGGGTTTTGGCGCGGATGATCACCGATCCACGGCCCTCAAGATAGGCTTTGCGCGCGCCAGCCCGGCCCAGAATCGTCGCCCCCGTCGGGAAATCCGGGGCAGGAATGATCTCCATCAACTGCTCGATGCTGATGTCGGGATTGGCGATCATCGCCAAAGTGCCGTCGATCACTTCGCCCAGGTTATGCGGCGGAATGTTGGTGGCCATGCCCACGGCGATCCCGCCCGCGCCATTGACCAGCATGTTCGGAAAACGCGCGGGCAGCACGGTGGGTTCGCGGTCTTTGCCGTCATAATTGTCTTGGAAATCAACGGTGTCTTTGTCGATATCCGCCAAAAGAAACGCCGCAGGCTTGTCCATCCGCACTTCGGTATAGCGCATCGCCGCAGCCGTATCGCCGTCCATGCTGCCGAAATTACCCTGCCCATCCAGCAAAGGCAGGCTCATCGAGAACGGCTGCGCCATCCGCACCAGCGCGTCGTAAATCGCAGAATCGCCGTGCGGGTGGTATTTGCCCATCGTATCGCCGACCGGGCGCGCCGATTTGCGGTAAGGCTTGTCGTGGCCGTTATTGGTCTCGTGCATCGCGAACAAAATCCGCCGATGCACCGGTTTCAAGCCGTCACGCAGATCGGGGATCGCGCGGCTCACGATCACGCTCATCGCGTAATCGAGATAGGCGGTTTTCATCTCGGCGGCGATGTCGATCTGCGGCCCGTCATGGTGCATGCGGATCGGTTTTTCGTCAGCCGTTTCAGGGGTTTCCGGAGTGTCGGTCACTTGGGCCGCGCCTTCCTGTTTAGGGTCTGGATATGGTTGCCACCACCTTACACTATCGTGCATTTGGGGTGCAAGGCAGGTGCGCAAATGGCTTTGGCAGCAAGGCGATGTGAGTGATAACACACTGTTTTTATGGAAAATTAATATGTGAAGCGCAGGATAGGTTTGTGGGCTTTGGAAAGGCAGGCAACCCATGCACAGGTCTGAGACGGAACTGATGCTGAAAGGCTACGGGCTGACAACGGCAGAGCTATACTACCGGATGCCGGATTATCGCAACGTTCTCAACAGCTTCACCTGGCAAGACTATGATCTGGCCCCGGATTATCCGCAGCTTTTCGGCTTTATTGAATTCTGGCAAAGCCAGATCGAAGGCCCGCTACATTCGGTGCGATTCACCCATCGCCAGCTGATCGCACCGGGCGAATGGCGCAATGTGGTGGGCGAATTTCGGCTGCATTAGGCGGACTTGCCATTCCGCCCCGGCGCGCGGATAAGCGCCGCTGAGGTTTTGCAGGCGGCCACAATGACAATTCTGCCACGGCGCGCCCTGACGCGGGTTGACGATCTTATCGAGTCTGGGCTTGCCCCCGCCGATCAGGCCAATGCCTTGCTGCAGGTGGCCGAGGCGTTCCGCATCCGCCTCTCAGCCGAGATGCACAGCGCGATCACCACGCCAGATGACTCAATCGCCCGCCAATTCCTGCCTGATGTGGCCGAGCTCAACATCCGCCCCGAGGAACTGCACGACCCGATCGGTGACACCACCTACAGCCCCACGCCCGGTCTGACCCATCGCTACCCCGACCGGGTGATCCTTGCCGCTACCCACACCTGCGAGGTCTATTGCCGCTTCTGTTTCCGCCGTGAAGCGGTGGGCGACGAGGGCGCTTTGCCCGAGGCTGATCTGGCGGCGGCGCTGGCCTATATCGCCGCCACCCCCGCGATATGGGAGGTTATCCTGACCGGCGGCGACCCTTTGGTGCTGTCCCCCCGCCGCCTGTCGGCGCTGATGCAGCGGCTGTCCGCGATCCCGCATGTCGAGATCGTCCGCTTTCACACCCGTGTGCCCGTGGTGGCCCCCGCCCGGATCACAGCGCAGATGATCAAGGCTTTGCAGGCGCGGCCCACGACTTACCTCGTCCTGCACACCAACCACGTGCAGGAAATCACCCCTGCCGCACAAGCTGCCCTTGCCAAACTCGCCGATGCCGGGATTCCGCTGCTATCCCAAAGCGTTCTGCTCAAAGGTATCAACGACAATGCCGCCACGCTGGAAACCCTGTTCCGCACCCTGCTGCGCAACCGGGTGACGCCGTATTACCTGCATCACTGTGACCTCGCCCGTGGCACCAGCCATTTCCGCACCACCATCGCGGCGGGCCAAGCCATCATGGCGCAGTTGCGCGGCAGGCTGTCCGGCATTGGCCTGCCGACCTATGTGCTGGATATTCCGGGCGGATTTGGCAAAGTTCCCATCGGGCCGGGTTATGTCGAACCCGAAGGCGACGCCTACCAGATCACCGATTGGCAGGGCAGGCGGCACAGCTACCGCGATCCTGATGCTCCTCAAGCCTGACGGCTTTCCTCGCTTGCGGCAGATTGGCCAAGCGAGGAAAGCCGAAAGGCTTGACGAGCCTCCGCTCAACCCGCCCGCATGATCATCCCGAACAGATCACGCGGATCATCGGGATCGGCGATCATATCCAACTGGGTGAACAGCCCGGTTTCCGCCAGTTTCGAGCGGACATAGCGCAGGGCCGAGAAATCTTCGACCGCAAAGCCCACGGAATCAAACAAGGTGATCTCACGCGCATCCGTGCGTCCCTTGGCTTCGCCATTGATCACCTGCCACAACTCGATCACCGGATGATCGGCGTCCAACTGCTGAATCTCACCCTCAATCCGGGTCTGCTCGGGGTATTCGACGAAGATCGACGACCGCAGCAGGATATCTTTGTGCAACTCGGTCTTGCCTGGGCAATCGCCGCCCACCGCGTTGATATGCACGCCCGCGCCGACCATATTATCAGTCAGGATGGTGGCATATTGCTTGTCCGCCGTCACCGTGGTGATGATCTGCGCGCCCAGAATGGCTTCCTCGGGCGTCGCACAAGACACCACGTTCAACCCGCGCCCCGCCAAATTCGCCGCACATTTTGCGGTGGCCTCCGGGTCGATGTCGTACAAGCGCACTTCGGTAATGCCGCAGATCGCCTTGAATCCCAAAGCCTGAAATTCCGACTGCGCCCCATTGCCAATCAGCGCCATCACACTGCTGCCCGCAGGCGCCAACCACTTCGCAGCCATTGCACTCGTCGCCGCCGTCCGCAGCGCGGTCAGGATGGTCATCTCGGAGAGCAGCACCGGATAGCACGTCGCCACATCGGCCAAAAGTCCAAAGGCTGTAACGGTTTGCAAGCCTTGCTTCATGTTGCTGGGATGGCCGTTGACATACTTGAAGCCGTAAGTTTCGCCGTCAGATGTCGGCATCAACTCAATCACCCCAACATCGGAATGGCTGGCCACCCGTGGGGTTTTGTCAAACAGTGGCCAGCGGTGAAAATCGGCTTCAATCTCGGCGGCAAGGTCACGCAGAACCCGCTCCACTCCCAGATGCAGCACCAGTTTCAGCATGTTATCGACAGAGACGAAGGGCACATAGGCCTGATGCGATGGCGTGTTCATCGGGGTCCTCAAAAGCTGCGGGTGGGGCGGTCGAACACCTTGCGGCCCATCAGCGAGCCCACCAGATCGACCATCAATTTCGCGGTGCGGCCGCGCTCATCCAGAAACGGGTTCAACTCGACCAGATCGAGCGAGGTCACCAGCGCGGATTCGTGCAGCAGTTCCATCACCAGATGCGCCTCGCGGAACGTCGTGCCGCCCGGAACCGTGGTGCCGACGGCCGGCGCAATCGACGGGTCCAGAAAATCCACGTCCAGCGACACATGCAACATGCCGCCCGCCGCGCGCACCATATCCAGAAATTCGCGCAACGGGGCGACGATACCGCGCTCGTCCAGCACCCGCATGTCATTGATTGCAAGATCATGTTTCAACAGCGCCGCATGTTCGGCAGGGTCCACCGAGCGGATGCCATAAAGGCAAATCCGCGCCGCCGGGATCGGTGCGGGGAAGGGTGGAAACGCCTCAAACCCGGCACGACCGGCGATATAGGCCACGGGTGTTCCGTGCAAATTGCCGCTGGCGGTGGTCAATGGGGTGTGAAAGTCCGAATGGGCATCCAACCACAACAGAAACAGTGGACGATCCTGCCGCGCGGCAAAGCTCGCAGCCCCGGCAACCGAGCCCAAAGCCAGCGAATGATCGCCGCCCAGAACGACCGGCAAACCGCCGCTGCTTAACGCATCCTCGACGCGGGCGGCCAAAACCTCGGTCCAGCCCAGCACTTCGGCCAAGCTGTGCACTGCCGGGTTCGGACAACTGACCGCCTGCAACGCGGGCAACACCATATCGCCCCAATCTTCCACGCCATGGCCCAAGTCGCGGATGGCCTGCGCCAATCCCGCCACGCGATACGCGGTCGGCCCCATCACGCAACCGGGGCGGCGCTGGCCTTCGTCAATCGGCGCACCGATCAGAATGGTGTTGGGCATGGGATTCTCCTTTGGCGCGATACTCTTTCCATCTTGCGTCGAATAATACAGATATTTAGGACGCTTTGCATAATCCACCTCACATAATGGCAGGATAATTGCGCATGTTGGACGAAACCGATACCCGCCTGATTGCCGAATTGCGCCGCGACGGCCGTGCGGCTTTGTCCGACCTTTCCGAACGCCTCGGCTTATCGCGCGCCACCGTGCGCACAAGGATGGAGCGGTTGACCGCCAAGGGCGAGATTGCCGGCTTTACCGTGCTGACGCGTTCCGATGTCGCCGAAGCTCCGGTGCGCGGGCTGATGATGATCATCATCGAGGGCAAGGGTGGCGAGAAGGTGATGGCGCGGCTGGCGGGCATCCCCGCAGTGATGGCCGTCCATTCGAACAATGGCAAATGGAGCCTGATCGCCGAGATTTCCACCCAAACCCTGATCGAATTGGATGAGGTGATCAATCGTATCCGCAACATCGACGGTGTGCTGACCTCGGAAACCAACCTGCTGCTGTCGACCCGCAAGGCCGGTCGGCGCTAGACCCCGTGAAAGCTCCTCAAGCCTTGCGGCTTTCCTCGCGAAGACGCCTGTAAGGGCGGATGAGCAGCTACTTGCCGCGAAACTGCGCCGCGCGCTTTTCCAAAAACGCCGCAACACCTTCGCGGAAATCCTCGGTCGCGCCACATTCCCCCTGCAACCGCGCCTCCAAAGCCAGTTGCTGATCCAGATCGTTGCCGAATGACGCCCGCAACGCGGTTTTCACGCCAAGGTAAGCCAGCGTCGGCCCCTGCGCCAAAGCCCGCGCCCGCGCCCGCCAATGCGCGCTAAAGTCCTGATCTGGAACACATTCATAAATCATGCCCCAATCCATCGCCTGCCGTGCCGTCACCTTATCGGCAAACAACACCGCCCCCATCGCACGGGCAAGGCCGATCTGGCGCGGCAACCAGTAGCTGCCGCCTGCATCCGGCACCAGACCAATCCGGGTAAACGCCTGAATGAACGACGCACTCTCGGCGGCAATCACCACATCTGCTGCCAGCGCCAAATTCGCCCCGGCCCCGGCTGCAGCACCTTGAACCGCTGAAATCGTCGGGATCGGGCAATCGGTGATCGCCTTCAGCAGCGGTACATATTCCTCATTCAGCACGCGCTCCAGGTCCAGCGGTCCCGAAGCGTCACCCAAATCCTGCCCCGAGCAAAACGCCCGACCCGCGCCAGTCATCACCAACACCCGCGCTTGGCTGCCCGCGCGCAGCACCGCCGCCAGCATCTCGGCGCGCAAAAGCGTCGAAAGCGCGTTCATCACCTCGGGCCGGTTCAGTGTGATCACCGCCACGCCCGCCTCAAGTTGATAAGTAATGCACTGAAACATCGCGTCCCCCTGTTTGCAGCCAGAGTATCAGGGCAGGGCCATGCAACCAGTGAAACCCAGCGTCACTTTGTCAGCAACTCGGCCAGCCTTACCTTATCGGCCTCGGACAAAGTTTCGGCCTCAGCCGCCACCGCCCGCCTGCGGCTCATCGCCAAAGCAATGCCAGCCCCCGCCAGCAACATCGCAGGTCCCGCCAGCCACAGCATCAAACTCGACCCTTCGGCGCGCGGGCTGAACAGCACAAATTCGCCATAGCGCGCCACGACATAATCGACAACCTGAGTGTCACTGTCGCCCGCCACCAGCCGCTCACGCACCGCCAGCCGCAAATCCCGGCTGATCGGCGCATTGGAATCGTCAATATCCTCGCCCTGACAGACCGGGCAGCGCAGGTTCTGCGAGATCGCCCGCGCCCGCGCCTCAAGCCCCGGATCTTTCAGCATTTCATCGGGTTGCACCGCAAACGCAGGCGAGGCCAGCAGCAGCAGCGCCAGTAAAACCGCCCGCATCATTCCGCAGCCACCGCCGCAGCAACACTCCGCCGCGCCCCCGCCGCCACCCGAAACCGCCGATCCGACAGGCTAAGCATGCCGCCCAAAGCCATCAGCAACGCGCCGCCCCAAATCCAGTTGGCAAACGGCTTGATGTAACTGCGCACCGCATAGCCGCCATCGTCTTGTGCATCGCCGATCACCAGATACAGGTCGCGAAACACCCCCTGATCAATCGCGGCCTCGGTCGTCGGCATCCCCGCCACCGGATACATCCGCTTTTCCGGGTGCAAACTGGCCACCTGCACGCCGCCCTTGCGCACGATCATATCCGCCATGGTCGAGTGGTAATTCGGCCCCTCGACCTTGTTCACCGCCTGCAAGGTCACATCGTAGCTGCCCAAGGCAAACGTCTCGCCGATCTTCACGGTACGAATATCTTCCGTCACCCAAGCCGTCATCGCGGCCACCGCAAAGATCGTCACGCCCATGCCGGAATGTGCGACAACCTTGCCCAGATCGGCGCGGGGCAGGCGGGTCAGACGGCTTAACCGATCCGCCACAGACCCACGCCCCAACCGCTGCCAAAGGTCAATCAGCGCCCCCATCACAACCCAAGCGCCCAAGGCAGCCCCCACCGGGCCCAAAGCACTTTTGCCGGTCTGCACTGCATAAACCAGCAGCCCCACCGCCAAAGCCAACACCAAAGCCCCGCGCAAAGGCCGCAGCGCCCGCCGGATTTCCGCGCGTTTCCACGGCAACATCGCCCCCACCGGCAAGATCAACGCCAGCGCCACCATGAACGGCGTGAAGGCTGCATCGAAAAACGGCGGCCCGACCGACAGCTTGCGCGCAAACACCAACTCGGCAATCAGTGGCCAGATCGTGCCGATAAAGACCACAAAAGCCGACACCGCCAGCAGCAAATTGTTAGCGACCAGCGCGGTTTCCCGGCTGACCACGGCAAACACGCCCTTGGTTTCTAACACACTGGCGCGCAACGCAAACAACGTCAGCGATCCACCCATGAACACGCCCAGAATGCCCAGAATAAACACCCCGCGCGCCGGATCATTGGCGAATGCGTGGACAGAGGTGATCACGCCAGAGCGCACGATAAACGTCCCCGTCAGACTAAAGCCAAACGCCAGAATCGCCAGCAATACCGTCCAAGCCTTCAAACTCTCGCGCTTCTCCACCACAATCGCCGAGTGCAACAAGGCCGCCGAGATCAGCCATGGCATAAAGCTTGCGTTCTCCACCGGGTCCCAAAACCAGAACCCGCCCCAGCCGAGTTCGTAATACGCCCACCACGACCCCATCGCGATGCCGATGGTCAGGAATATCCAGGCGGCGAGTGTCCAGGGCCGCACCCAGCGCCCCCAGGCGGCATCCACCCGGCCCTCCAACAGCGCTGCGATGGCAAACGAAAAGCTCATCGAAAGCCCGACATAGCCCAGATACAAAAACGGCGGATGAAACGCCAAACCGGGGTCTTGCAGCAACGGATTGAGATCATTGCCATTCATCGGCGGATTTTCCAGCCGCACAAACGGGTTCGAGGTCAACAGCATGAACGCCATGAAGGCGACACCAATCGAGCCCTGCACCGCCAACACCCGCGCCTTCAACGCGCCGGGAAGATTGCCGCCAAACCAAACCGCACAAGCGCCAAAAGCTGCCAAAATCAGCACCCACAGCAGCAGCGAGCCCTCATGGTTGCCCCAAACGCCCGCAAATTTATACAGCATCGGCTTGGCGGTATGCGAATTCTCCACCACCAGTTTCAGCGAAAAGTCTGAGGTGACAAAGCCATAAGTCAGCGCCGCAAAGCTGGTGGCGATCAGCAAAAACTGCACCACCGCCGCAGGGTCCGCCACCGCCATCAACCGCGCATCACGGCGGTAAGCCCCCCACAGCGGCAGGGTGGATTGCACCAGCGCCACCATAAAGGCCAGCACCAAGGTGAAATGTCCGAATTCAATGATCATCGCGGCCTCCCGATTGCACTTGGTATAGGCCAGATCACACTTGGGGCAAATGGCCTGCGCGCACGTGTCGCGCAAGCTTGATCACACCCCGCGCGACAGCGCCGCAACCCCGGTCCGCGCAATCTCCCGCAGGCCCAAAGGCCGCATCAACTCGGCAAACGAGTCGATCTTCTCGGGCGTCCCGGTCATCTCGAACACGAAAGATTCCAAGGTCGAATCCACCACATGCGCCCGGAAAATCTCGGCCAAACGCAACGCCTCAATCCGCGCCTCGCCCTTGCCCGCCACCTTGAACAACGCGAGTTCCCGCTGCACGGCAGGCCCTTCCACCGTCAGATCATGCACCTCATACACCGGCACCATCCGCGCCAACTGCGCCTTGATCTGCACGATCACCTCCGGCGTGCCCGTCGTCACCACCGTGATCCGGCTGCGATGGCTGGTATGATCCACCTCGGCCACCGTCAGACTGTCGATGTTATAGCCGCGCGCGGTGAACAAACCGATCACGCGGGCCAAAACCCCCGGCTCGTTCTCGACGATCACCGCCAGAGTATGCGTCTCGATCACCGGCGCATTCGGGTCGCGCAACTCATAAGCCGAATGGCTGGACGCACTTTTCTTGATGTTGAGCGGAGACATCTTCTGCCCCTTTCATCTGTTTTTAAATATCCTCGGGGGTCCGGGGGGCGAGCCCCCCGGTGTGACATCTCAAACCAGAACCGCGCCCTTGGCACCGATCACGCCTTGGGTATCGGCATCGCCCAAAAGCATCTCGTTATGCGGCTTGCCCGAGGGGATCATCGGGAAGCAATTCTCGTGCTTTTCCACCCGGCAATCGAAGATGAACGGCCCGTCATAGCGGATCATCTCCATGATCGCATCATCCAGATCCTTGGGGTCGGTCACCTGTATGCCCTTGCAACCAAAGGCTTCCGCCAATTTCACAAAGTCCGGCAACGACTCCGACCACGATTGCGAATAGCGCTCACCATGCAGCAATTCCTGCCACTGACGCACCATCCCCAGCCGCTCGTTGTTCAGGATGAACTGCTTGACCGGCGCGCGGAACTGCATCGCCGTGCCCATTTCCTGCATGTTCATCAGCCACGAAGCCTCACCCGCAACGTTGATCACCAGACTGTCAGGATGCGCAATCTGCACGCCAATGCTTGCAGGCAAACCGTAGCCCATCGTCCCCAAACCACCGGATGTCATCCAACGGTTCGGCGCCTCAAAGCCCAGATACTGCGCCGCCCACATCTGATGCTGGCCAACTTCGGTGGTGATATAGCGATCCATCCCCTTGGTCAGCGCTTCCAGCCGCTCCAGCGCATATTGCGGCTTGATCACCGATGCCGAGTTTTTATAGGTCAGGCATTTCACCGCCCGCCACTCGGCAATCTGCTTCCACCACTTCGCAAGGCCGTCTTTATTCACCCGCGCCCCGCGCGATTTCCACAAAGGCAAAGCCTCCTCCAGCACATGCGCAATGTCGCCGACGATCCCCACATCGACCCGGATCACCTTGTTGATCGAAGACGGGTCAATATCGACATGCACCTTCTTCGAATGTGGGCTGAAATCCGGGATGCGCCCGGTGATACGGTCATCAAACCGCGCGCCGATGTTGATCATAAGATCGCAGCCGTGCATCGCCAGATTGGCCTCATACAGCCCGTGCATCCCCAACATGCCCAGCCAAGCGGTGCCGCTTGCCGGATAAGCCCCCAACCCCATCAGGGTCGAGGTGATCGGAAACCCCGTCGCTGCCACAAACTCGCGCAGCAACTGGCTCGCCTTGACGCCCGAGTTGATCACGCCGCCACCGGTGTAAAACACCGGGCGCTCAGCGGTTTCCATCAACTCGACCATCCGCACGATGGCCTCGGGGTCGCCCTTCACCCGCGGTTGATAATGCGACACCCGGCTGGTTTCGATCGGCTTGTAGGTGCCGGTGGCAAACTGCACATCCTTCGGGATGTCGATCAGCACCGGGCCGGGGCGACCGTGCGAGGCGACATGAAACGCCTGATGAATCGTCTCCGACAGCTTCTCGGTATCCTTCACCAGCCAGTTATGCTTGGTGCAGGGCCGGGTGATGCCAATGGTATCCGCTTCCTGGAACGCATCGGTGCCGATCATGAACGTCGGCACTTGACCCGAAAGCACCACCAGCGGGATTGAATCCAGCAAAGCATCGGTCAGCCCGGTCACCGCATTGGTCGCCCCCGGCCCGGAAGTCACCAAAGCCACGCCAACCTTGCCGGTTGATCGCGCATAGCCCTCGGCCATATGGATCGCACCTTGTTCGTGGCGCACCAAGATATGGCGAATGTCGTTTTGCTGGAAAATCTCGTCATAGATCGGCAGCACCGCGCCACCCGGATAGCCAAACACAACTTCAACACCCTGATCCTTCAAGGCTTGAACCACCATTCGTGCTCCGGTCATCTGACGCGTCATGATCTTTTCCTCAGTTTGGGCCGCCGGCCCATGGATAACAAAAAGCCCCCGGAGGTGTCTCGGGGGCGCATGGGAAACCTGATGGTCAACCGTTACCGGCCCATGCGCTTTATCCTTACGACGACTAGAATGCCAAGCATTGCAGACCCCTTGAGCTTCGTCGGGGAAACTAGGGCGGCGCGGCAGGGGCGTCAACTGCAAATCGACGCGGAATATGTCGCCCAAGCACAGTTTTTTGAATTTTAATTGCTAAAACGGCGGCTTTTGTGTAATTTTAGCAATTTTACTCCGACTTGATGCCTCCGTTTGCGCCGATTCGAAACCAAACGCCGCCGCCACCCAAATTTTGTGCAGAAAAATCATCGCCTCATTGATGCAATTCTGCCGCTATATATTGTGGTGAACTTGGCCGAAAACACAAGTCATTCCCCGCTGGGAAGAAGCGTCCAAACGGGTTGCACGCGCTTACGCGGGTTGCAGCAAATCCCAGCGGTTGCCCCAGATATCGCGCCATACCGCGACCGTGCCGTATTCCTCATGGCGCGGGGCTTCCTCAAACACGCCGCCCGCCGCCACAATGCGGGCTGCATCGCGGGCGAAATCATCGGTGTGGAGAAACAGCCAAACCCGCCCGCCCGCCTGATCCCCCACCGCCGCCAGTTGCCGAGCCTCAACCGCCTTTGCCAGCACCAGTTGCACGCCACCACCCGCAGGCTGCACCGTCACCCAGCGCTTGTGGCCCTGATCTATGTCGGCGGTCAGGAGAAACCCCAAGCCATCGCAGAAAAACCGGATCGCCTTATCATACTCCGGCACTACCAGCGCAAACGATCCAATCACTCCCGTGGCACAGAACGCGCTTCGGGCAGCGAAATCCGCGCCACCTGCTCGGCAATCGGGTCAACCGACAGCGGATGCAACTCGGCCCGGTGATCGGCAGGGTCGCCGATATCCTGCCAAGCGCCGTGCTTGAAAATCTCCAGCGCGTTGAACCCGGCCTTGTAGCCCATCTTGCGGCTGCCCGGCACCCAATAGCCAAGGTAGACATAAGGCAGGCCGGCTTCGCGCGCGATGGCGATATGGTCCAGAATGGCGAATGTCCCCAGTGACAGATCAATCATATCGGGGTCATAAAAGCTGTAGACCATCGACAGCCCGTCATCAAAAACATCGGTCAGCGCCACGCAAGCCAAAGGCCGCCCGCGCTCGCCGGGCCCAGCCGCACGGGTATATTCGATCACCCGGCTTTTGATCGGGGTTTCCTCAATCATCGCGGCGAATTCGAACACATCCATATCCGCCATCCCACCATCGGCGTGGCGGGCATCAAGGTAGCGGCGGAACAGGCTGAACTGATCTTCCGTCGCCCAAGGGCTGGTCGCATTGCGCCGCAAATGCGCCGCGTTCTTCATAATCTTGCGCTGGGTCCGGCTGGGTTTGAAATCCGCGACCCTTATGCGCGCCGACAAACAGGCCGAACATTCCGCACAAGATGGCCGATACAGCACGTTTTGCGAGCGCCGAAACCCCTGCTTTGACAGCGAATCATTCAACCGTTGCGCCTGATCGCCCTGCAAGGCTGTGAACAACTTCCGCTCCATCCGCCCCTCAAGGTAAGGGCAGGGCTGCGGAGCCGTCACATAGAACTGGGGCGCAATCGGAAGGGTGTGGCGCATTATCTCGGGCTGCAAGGTTAGGGATAGCGCACCCTAGCAAGGCCAAGCGCCGCCGCCAAGCGCAATCACAAGCGCGATCCGCACGGGCCAAGCCAGCCGGGCAAGCCAGCGGAAACCCTGCGCAAACAAAAGCCCCCCGGCGCAAACCGGGGGGCTTTGGGGTCAGACAATTATCCGAGGATCAGTATTCGCCGGGGCGTGCCACTTCGGTCGGCGCGGCAGGGGCAGCGGCAGAGGCGGCACGGGCGCGGTCCTCCATAAAGCTGTCGAACTCCGATTTGTCCTTGGCCTCGCGCAGACGTTGCAGGAAGGATTCGAACGCGGTCTGCTCATCCTCCAGACGGCGCAGCATATCGGTCTTGTAGGCATCGAACGCGGCGTTGCCCGAGGGGCGCATCGCCGAATGGTTGCCGCCCCAGTGGTGCGCATGACGCTCAAAGTGACGGGCGCGGCGTTCCGCGCAAGAAGAACGGCTGAACATACGTTTGCTCCAGATCATATAGGCCAGAAAGGCCAGGCCCACGGGCCAGATGAAGATGAAACCAAGCACCATGGCAGCGATCCAGGCAAATCTGCCACGATCATCAAGCCAGGACTCGGCACGGCGCAGGATAGAGAAGATTCCGCCAGAGGAAGGGGCGGTGGTCGAGCTGGTATTCATCGGCGGACTCCCGTGTTTCGGTTGTTGTGTCAGCGTATCACCCTATGTGAATGCCTTTCACATGAGCCAAGATGCGCTGTGTCGGGTCCGCTTTCAAGGGTTATGTGAATGATATTTACATAAGGTCGGATCAAGAGCCAAAAATGCGCGAAAACCTGCCTAAATCAATCCCCAGCCGCCCCGGACCAAGTCCGAGGCGGCTGGCGTGTATTGGGACTGTTCACCCATAACCTTTAAGCGGTGAAATCTGCCACGATCGCCCCGGTGATCTGCTGCAACTGCGCAGGCGGGATCGCGAAAATATGCCGGGGCGTCCCCGCCGCCGCCCATACTGTTGCATAGGTGAGCAATCGAGGGTCCATCCACAACGGCAGCGGCGTCAGATGCCCCAAAGGCGACACCCCGCCAATCGCAAAGCCGGTCACTGCGCGCACCCTATTCGCATCGGCCCGCCCCAAAGCCTCGCCCGCCAAAGCACTGGCGCGGGCGGCATCCACCTGATTGCCGCCTGCGGTCAGAAACAGATACAACCCGCGCGCGCCGCCGAAAATGATCGACTTCACGATCTGATCCAACTGACACCCCGCAGCCTGGGCCGCTTGCACAGCCGTCCGCGTCTCGCCTGGCATCTCTAGCGGAGCCCCCACAACACCGCCCGCCTGCAGCGCCGCCATCACCCGCGCTCGACTTTTGCTCATCACATCCTCATGCTGGGGCCATCAAAAAACCGAAATTGAAAACAATTCTTGCGCCACCTCAAGCTTGAACCTTTGCACACCCGGAGATTGCTTTGCGTCTTGCTGTTATCTTGCTTGGCCTGATGGCCTCCGCCGCCCCTGCTCAGGATCTTGGCTCTGGCCTTGCCACCTGTGCCAAACTCGGCAGCGATCTGCGACGTTTGATCTGCTTTGACGCGCTGGTTGCTGCCAATCCTGCAGCGGACACCGCGCCTGCTGCTGCCAGCCCTGACACGCCGCCACCCGCTGGCAACTGGCAGATCATTCAGGAAACCAATCCGATGGACGACAGCCAAACCGTGATCCTGCTACTGCCGGAATCCGGCGCAGGCGACGCTTTGGGCCGTAAGGCCGAGCTTTATCTGCGCTGCCGCTCGTCTACACTGGAAGCCTTCATCTCATGGCAAGATTATCTTGCTTCTGACGGTGGCTATGACACCAAAGCCAAGGATGTCACCCTGCGCTGGGACAGCGAAGTGCCAAACACGCAGCGGCTGGATACCAGCACCGATGCAACCGCAACTTTTCTGCCCGCCCCGAACAGCTTTTACAAAACACTGCTGCACCATAAAAAGCTGGTGGGCCAAGTGGTGCCCTACAATGCGGGGCCAAGAACGGCGGTGTTTGATCTGCCGGGGCTGCAAGCCATCGCAGCGCCGCTGCGTGCGGCTTGCGGGCTACAATAGCCCGTTGACCCCGCCTGCAACCCGCCGCAAATTGCGGGTATGAGCCAGAATTTCGCAGCCCGTCTCACCCGCCAGCCCATCGCTTATGATCGCGATCAGGCAACTGACATTGCCACCAGCTTTGCTGACCTTGCGCCCGATCTGCGCGGCCTTTTGGCCAATACCGCAGGGTGCAGCCCCTACCTGAAAGCCCTGATGCTGCGCGAGGCGCAATGGTTGCGCGTCGCGCTCAACCTTTCCCCGGAAACCGCCTTCAACGCAGTTTTGGTGGCGCTGAACGATGTGGCCCTCGACCAACTACCAACTTCCCTGCGCCAAGCCAAACGCCGCGCGGCGTTGCTGACCGCCCTCGCCGATCTGGGCGGCGTGTGGTCGCTGATGCAGGTGACGAGGGCGCTGACCGATCTGGCCGACCGCGCCGTTGATCTGGCGATGCAGCGCTTGGTGGCTGATGAAATCCGCCGGGGCAAACTGCCCGGGGCCACCCCAGATGATGCGGCGACAGCGGGCGGCATGGTCAGCTTGGCGATGGGCAAGATGGGGGCGGGCGAGTTGAACTACTCCTCCGACATCGACCTGATCTGCCTGTTCGATCAGGACCGCTACGGCGATGATTGGCAAGACGCCCGTGCCGCTTTCATCCGTGTCACCCGCAAAATGGCGGTAATGCTGTCGGATATCACCGCCGAGGGCTACGTTTTCCGCACCGATCTGCGCCTGCGCCCGGATGCTTCGGTGATGCCAGTGTGCCTGTCGATGGCCGCAGCCGAAGCCTATTATGAAGCCCAGGGCCGCACATGGGAGCGCGCCGCCTATATCAAAGCCCGCCCCTGTGGTGGCGATATTGCGGCGGGCAATCGCTTTCTGAAAACCCTGACGCCGTTCGTCTGGCGCAAACATCTCGATTTCGCCGCGATCCAAGACGCGCATGACATGCGCCTGCGCATCCGCGAACACCGCGGCCTGAATGGGGCAGTGACGGTCGAAGGCCATAATATGAAACTCGGTCAAGGTGGCATCCGCGAGATCGAGTTTTTCACCCAAACCCGCCAGTTGATCGCCGGGGGCCGCGATATCAGCTTACGCGACCGCACCACTTTGGGCGGCCTCAAGGCCCTCGCTGCGAAAGATTGGCTGCCGTTTGAAGTCGCCACTGACCTCTCCACGCTCTATGTCCAACACCGCGACCTCGAACATCGCATCCAGATGGTCAACGATGAGCAGACCCATAACCTGCCGACCACGCCCGAAGGCATCGCCCGCATCGCCGCCTTCTGCGGGCAGGACGAAGCCAGCTTCCGCACAGACCTGCTCGATCGCCTGTCCAGAACCGATCGCCTCACCGAAGGATTCTTCGCCCCCAGCGCTGTGGAATCCGGTCCCGACCTCTCTGACCACGCAGCCCAGATCGTCAAAGGCTGGAGCAGCTATCCCGCGCTGCGTTCCGACCGCGCGGCAGCCATCTTTCTGCGGCTGCGCCCGATCTTGCTCAAACGCCTGACCCGCGCCGCCAATCCAGATGAGGCGCTGGTGGCGCTGGATGGCTTCCTCGCAGGCCTGCCCTCCGGCGTACAAATCTTCTCGCTGTTCGAGGCCAACCCGCAACTGGTCGATCTGATCATCGACATCGCAGGCACCGCCCCAGCCTTGGCGCGGTATCTGTCGCGCAATGCCAGCGTGTTGGATGCGGTGATTGGTGGCGCGTTTTTCGCGATTTGGCCCACACCCGCTGCCCTCACCGCCGAACTGTCCAAACGCCTCGACGATATCCCCGATTATGAGCGTAAACTCGACGCCGCCCGGCGCTGGATGAAGGAATGGCACTTCCGCATCGGTGTGCATCATCTGCGCGGGCTGATTGATGGCTTTGAGGCGGGCAAGCAATATGCTGACTTGGCCGACGCGGTCATCGCGGCGATTTGGCCCGTGGTCTGCACCGATTTTGCAGCAAAACATGGGCAGGCTCCGGGGCGTGGCGCGGTGGTTCTGGGCATGGGCAGCTTGGGCGCGGGCCGCTTGAATGCAGGGTCCGATCTTGACCTGATCATGATCTATGACGCCGCCGGGGTGGAAAATTCCCATGGCAAACGCCCCCTCGCAGCCCGCCCCTATTACGCCCGCCTGACCCAAGCCATGGTCACGGCGCTGTCGGCGCAAATGGCCGAAGGGCGGCTTTACGAGGTTGATGTGCGGTTGCGGCCTTCGGGGCGGCAGGGGCCGGTCGCGACCTCAATCGAATCCTTCCGCAACTATCAGGCCCATGAGGCCTGGACATGGGAACACCTCGCTTTGACCCGCGCGCGGGTGCTGGCGGGCGAGCCTACGCTCGCCGCCGAGGTGGAGGCGTTTCGCAGGGAGACGATTGCGGTGAAGGGGCAGGGGGCCACCGTGCTAAAAGACGTGGCCGACATGCGCGCCCGTCTGGCCGAGGCGAAGCCGGGCGCGGGCGGTTGGGACGCGAAATTCGGCCCCGGCCGGATGATGGACATCGAACTTCTGGCGCAAACCGTCGCCCTGCAAACGGCCAGCCCCGCGCGCGGGGTGGAACGCCAGATCGCGGCAGGTGGGGCGATCACCGGCGGAACCACTGCTAAACTGTCGGTTTCGGATCAGACGGCACTGCTCGATGCCTACAGGTTATGCTGGCAAATGCAGGCAGCGAGCAAACTTTTGTCCGACAAGCCGCTCGATCCAGCAACCTTGGGGCTGGGCGGCGTGGCTTTTCTGTTGCGCGAGGCCGGGGAGGCGAGCATCACGTCGCTGACCGAACGGCTGCTGCGGCAGGCTGCGCTTGCAGAGCAGGTAATTTCGGCCCATCTGAACGGGTGATGCATGGGGAGACGCGCGGTGGATCTATCAGAAGCAGACCCGAAAGGGCTGGTGCGCGAAAGCTACAATATTGAAGGCATCAGCTATGGCGAGTGTGGTCAGATCTTCATCGACTGGGTGCTCAGCCTGCCAGCGGTGGTCAACACCCCCGACTGTATCCGCGCCCTGATCGCGCAGTATGGCCTGCCGAACCCATACCACCCAATGACCAAAGTGCTGACCGAGGCACTGACCGCCCCCGAACACCCCAAACGCCGGGGCGGTCGCGCGGCGCGGTTTGCCACCAATCCATAAGCAGACCCAGCGAAACCCGCATTTGCGCCGCGCATTTTGACCGATCAGTACCAGATTGTGTGGTTAAAAATCTGTAAACCACAAGTCTCTCCCCGCTGGGAATAAAAGCCGTGATCCATGGCGGGGGCAACGCGCTGCGGCACGCCCGCCCCGCGTCGAAAGATTTAGCGCAACAGCACAGCCTCTGCCGCAAGCTTGGTGATCGCTGCCCAATCACCCTTGGCCATCGCCTCTTTCGGCGCAACCCAAGACCCGCCGACGCAAAGAATATTCTTCAGCCCCAGATAATCCCGCGCGTTTTTCAGGCTGATCCCGCCCGTAGGGCAGAACGACACCTGCGGAATAGGTGAGCCGATGGATTTGAGATAAGCCGCACCGCCAGCCTGTTCAGCCGGGAAGAACTTCTGCACCGTATAGCCCAGTTCCAGCAGCGCCATGATCTCGGAGGCCGTCGCAGCCCCCGGCAACAGCGGCAATTCATATTCCGCACAGGCATCCAGCAACCGCTCGGTCACCCCCGGCGACACCCCAAACTTAGCGCCCGCAGCCTTCGCCGCCTTCACATCCGCAGGCGTCAGCAAAGTGCCCGCACCCACCACGCCGCCCGGTACTTCTGACATCGCCCGGATCGCATCCAGCGCGCAAGCGGTGCGCAAAGTGACTTCCAGCGCAGGCAGACCGCCCTTCACCAAAGCTTCGGCGAGGGGTTTGGCATGCGCCAGATCGTCGATCACCAGCACCGGCACCACCGGGGCTAGGCCGCAGATTTCGGCAGCGAGGCGGGATTGTTTGCTCGGTTTCATCATCGTCTCCATCGCCATCTTACGGGGCAGGTTGAAAGTGAGGAGCCTCCGGCGGGGATATTTGAGCAGAGAGGATGACACTCAGATTAGGTCATCCTCTCTGCTCAAATATCCCCGCCAGAGGCGAAAACTTAGATCACCGCAGCCGCCCCGGTTTCCGAGGTGCCAACATTGCGGCGGAACGCTTCGAACAACTCGCGGCCCATGCCGTGACGGTTGGCGGACAGATCGGCGGTGACAGGTTCGCGGGTCTCAAAATCGGCAGCCAACACCGACAAAGTGCCCGCAACCGCATCCAACCGCACAATATCACCATCGCGCAGCCGCGCAAGCGGGCCACCCTTGGCGGCCTCGGGCGAGACGTGGATCGCCGCAGGCACCCGGCCAGAGGCCCCCGACATCCGGCCATCCGTCACCAAAGCCATCTTCAACCCGCGATCCTGGCAAACCGACAGCATCGGCGTCAGCGAGTGCAATTCCGGCATCCCATTGGCTTGCGGGCCTTGGAAGCGCACCACAACAATAGTGTCCGACGTAAACTCCCCCGCCTTGAACGCGGCTTTCACATCGTTCTGATCGTGGAAAATCCGGCAAGGCGCCTCAATGATATGACGCTCGGGTGCCACAGCGGACACCTTTATCACGCCGCGGCCAAGGTTGCCGGACAACTGCCGCAAGCCTCCGGTTGGCTGGAACGGATCGGAAGCAGGTCGCAAAATCTTGTCGTTCAGCGTATGGTTCGACCCCGGTGTCCAGGTCAGCCGCCCATCCAGCAGTTTCGGCTCGGTCCGGTAATGCCGCAGCCCTTCGCCTGCCACCGTCTTGGCATCGCCGTGCAGCAGCCCGTGATCCAACAACTGCCCGATCATATAGCCAAGCCCGCCCGCCGCGTGGAAATGGTTCACATCGGCCAGACCATTCGGGTAGACCTTGGCCATCAGCGGCACCGCTTGGCTGATCTCATCGAAATCCGCGAGATCGAGCAGCACGCCGGACGCCCGCGCCATCGCAGGCAGGTGAAGCACCAAATTCGTAGAGCCCCCTGTCGCCATCAGCCCGACCAGACCGTTGACGTAGGCGCGCTCGTCAAGAATCTCGCCAGCGGGCCGGAAATCATTGCCCAAAGCGGTGATCGCCACGGCGCGTTCGACGGCATAAGTGGTCAAAGCCTCACGCAAAGGCGTGTTCGGGTTGACGAAAGAAGCCCCCGGCAGGTGCAGCCCCATGAACTCCATCAGCATCTGATTGGTGTTGGCGGTGCCATAAAACGTGCAGGTGCCGGGGCCGTGGTAGCTGGCCATTTCCGCCGCCATCAGCACATCGCGCCCAACCTCTCCGGTGGCAAACGCATTGCGCACCTTGGATTTTTCGTCGTTGGGCAGGCCAGAGGTCATCGGCCCCGCAGGCACGAACACCGCCGGAATATGTCCAAACGCCGCCGCAGCCATCACCAGACCGGGGACGATCTTGTCACACACGCCCAGAAACAAAGCCGCGTCAAAAGTGTTGTGCGACAAAGCCACGCCCGCCGACAATGCAATCACATCGCGTGAGAAGAGCGAAAGCTCCATTCCGGCCTGACCTTGGGTCACGCCGTCACACATCGCAGGCACCCCGCCCGCGACCTGCGCCGTAGCACCTGCCTTGCGGGCGGCGTCGCGGATCAGTTTGGGATAATCCTCATAGGGCTGATGCGCCGAGAGCATATCGTTATAGGCCGTCACGATGCCAATATTTGGCACCCGACCTGCCGCCAAAGCATCCTTATCCACCCCCGTCGCGGCATAGGCATGGGCCTGATTGCCGCACGCCAAATGCCCCCGCGCCGGACCCTGATGCGCCGCTGCTGCCAGCCGTGTCAGATAATCGCCGCGTGTCTGAGCCGAGCGCTCGCGGATGCGGTCAGTCACGCGGTCAATGGTAGAGTTCAACGACATCGGGCACCTCAGGCTTGGCGAAAGCTGCAATAGCGGCATATTTTAGCTGTAACAGATGCTGTTAGCGCTAACAACACGGTTCTTCTGCAGGCGCGAACAAATTCTGGCCGCAGGGGTAGGGCGCTGGCCGCACATCTTCGGCCCGATGCAATCTAGCCAAAATCGTCAATGCACCTGCATCATACCTTGATTTGGCGCGATATTCACCAAAAACCCGCCACATTTGCAGGGCTTTATTTGGTTAATGCCCGATAAGTCTAAAGGCGGCGGGGCAACCAAAAGGGTGAAGCTATGAAGATGACTTCGATTTCCATACTGGTGCTGGCCTTGGGTCTTTCGGCCTGCGCGCAAACCACCTCGATGTCGACGCAAAACCAAGTGTCGTCGGATCTGTCGCAGGCCTCGCGCCTGCCACAAGCCCCCGGCCCGCGTGGCCCGGTGATGCTGCAAGCAGAATATGATGTGAAAGCCGTCAATGTCTCGGTGCCACATTCGTTGCGGGTGTCCGAGGCGAATACCTTCCGCCCCAGCGCCGATATCGTCTGGCGCGGCGACCTGCCGGGCGATCGCTATGCACAGGTAAAAGCGATCTTTGACGATGCAGCAGCGCGCAGCACTGCGACGATGCACACCGGCGCACCGGTTGTGGTTGATCTGGAGGTTGTACGCTTTCACTGCCTGACCGAGAAAACCCGCTACACCATCGGCGGGGTACATTCGATGCATTTCATGATGACGGTGCGTGATGCGGCCACCGGGACTATCGTGCAGGGGCCACGGATGATCGTAGCCGATGTCAAAGGCGCAGGCGGGGCGCGGGCGATTGCCGAAGAAGAAACTGGCCGTACGCAAAAGGTCGTTGTGACCGATAGGCTGACCGAAGTGATCCGGCGTGAGTTGTCGGCTCCGGTCACTGTGCTGCCCGCCGATGCGGTGGTGACGCGGTTTGACGGCAGCCCGGCGCAGTTGGCCAGCCTTCAATAGCCGCCCGCGCAGAAAAAACGCAGGCCTTTTCACAGCCGCGATATCTTAGTATGGGGGGGGCATGAGCTCTCCCATTTCGCATACCCCCGCCCCGCATCCCGCCGATGACGCCGACACCGGTTCCGAAACCGTATCGCGCCGCTATCCCATCGTTCGCTTGCGTCCCAAAGCCGAGGCCCGCGCGTTGCGTCACGGCTTCCCATGGGTTTATGCCGATGAACTGGTGACGGACAGGCGGACCAATAACCTTGCCCCCGGCGCTTTGGCGATTTTGGTCGATGCGGATCGCCGCGATCTGGGTCTGGTCACGGTCAACACCAATTCCAAAATTATCGCCCGGATGCTGGATCGCAACCCCGAAGCCGAACTCGATCAGGCATGGTTTGAGGCGAAACTCACCCGCGCTTTCTCACTGCGCGACCGTTTGTATGACCAGCCGTTCTACCGTCTGGTGCATGCCGAGGCCGATGGTCTGCCCGGCATCGTCATCGACCGTTTCGGCGATACCGCAGTGATCCAACCCAATGCCGCTTGGGCCGAGGCGCATCTTTCGGTGCTGGTCGCGGCTTTACAGGCGGTCACCGGCGTTACAACCGTGGTCAAAAACGCCACCGGGCGTTCGCGCGGGCTGGAAGGGCTGAACGAGGAAAATCTGGTGCTGGTGGGCGGGGTGTCTGCCCCGATCCAAGTGCCGATGAACGGTGCTATCTATTTGGCTGACGTGACCGGAGGCCAGAAAACCGGGCTGTTCTTCGACCAACGCCCGAACCACGCCTTTGCTGCAGGCTTCGCCAAGGGCGCAAAAGTGCTGGATATGTTCGCCCATGTCGGCGGCTTTGGTTTGGCGGCTTTGGCCAATGGCGCGGCTTCGGTTCTGGCCGTGGATGCCTCGGCCCCGGCCTTGGCGCTGGCAGGGCAGGGTGCCGAGGCTTCGGGCTTTGCCGACCGCTTCACCACCCGCCAAGGTGACGCCTTCGACGTGCTGGAAGCTTTGGGCGCAGAGCGCGCGCAGTTTGATCTGGTGATCTGCGATCCGCCCGCTTTCGCGCCCGCCAAACCGGCTTTGGAAGCTGGCCTGCGCGCCTACGAACGCATCGCCCGGCTCGCCGCCCCATTGGTCGCCCCCGGCGGCTATCTGGTGCTGTGCTCGTGCAGCCATGCCGCTGACCTCGCCTCGTTCCGCAACGCATCTGCGCGCGGCATCGGGCGCGGTGGCCGACGTGGTCAACTGCTACACACAGGCTTCGCAGGCCCCGATCACCCGATGCTGCCGCAACTGGCGGAAAGCGGCTATCTCAAGGCCCTGTTCTTCCGGCTCGATTAAAGTGGTTTGCGTTTTCTCTCCACAAAGTAAATCGAAAAGTGCCGATATCTTCGGGCGCTTTTTGATGCAATTCAAACGTGAACCGCTGTGAAAGCCGTCCTCGACGCCTGCGTTTTATACCCCACCGTGCTGCGGGAAATCCTGCTGGGCGTGGCGGGGAAGGGGCTGTATGAGGCGCTGTGGTCTGACCGCATCCTGCGCGAATGGACCCGTGCTGTAGCCAAGATCGGCCCCGACGCGCAGGCGCAAGCCGAGATCGAAGCCAATCTGCTGCGCGCTGCCTTCCCGCGCGGTTGCGTGCGCGAACAACCCAATATCGAAGCCCGCCTGCTGCTGCCTGACCCCAACGACGTACATGTGTTGGCCATCGCCATCGCGGGCCACGCCGATTGCATCGTCACCTTCAACGCCAAGGATTTCCCCCGCCACCTGCTGGCCGAAGAAGGGCTGGAGCGCCGCGATCCTGATGGTTTGCTCTGGCAAATGTGGTCGTTTCACCCCCGCGAGGTGGCAGAGGTGGTCGCTCATGTCCACGCCACAGCAGAAGCGATGAAGGGCGAAGCTATCCCGCTGAAATCCCTGTTGAAACGCGCGCAACTGCCGAAGCTCGCCAAGGCGATTTTGGCAGAGACGTAGGCCGGAGTTCACTACGCCAATCGTTGCGGCGGGGTGAACCCCGCCCTACCCATCCCGCCAACGTGCGTCCAAAACCTCAATCGCGGCGATACGGTCATCGGTTTTCGGATGGCTTAAAAGCCAGGCCGGGGTGCCAGCGCCCGCAGCCCCGGTCAGCGCGGAAAGCTTGCGAAACAGCGACACCTGCGGGCCCACACCGATCCCCGCCTTCACCAATAAAGCCGCCGCGTAGGCATCCGCCTCAAACTCATCGCGCCGCGACATATGCGCCATCAACGCGCCCGAAATCATATTTGCGATCCACACCCCAATCCCCGGCAAAAAGCGATTGAGCAGCGCCGACAGCATCACGAACACCGCGTTCTGCCCGGTGAAATCAATCATCCGCCGCCGGGTATGGCCCAACGCCACATGGCCCAACTCGTGTGCGATCACCGAGGCGAGTTCGGCATCCGAAACCTCGCCCTTCGCCTTGCGGTCCAGAAAGCCTTGCGTCAGATAAATCTGCCCATCGGGTGCGGCAAGGCCATTGACCGCTTCAATCTGGTACACATTGACCTTGATCTGCGGCAGTTCCAACGCCACCGCCAGTTTGTGCGCCAAGGCCAGCAGCCCCGGATCGCGCAACGGCTGGCTTTGCTCGGCCAGCATCTTTTTGGTGCGCCAAACCGAAAAGCGCATCATCAGCAGGCCGTAGCCAATCGCCAGCAGAAAGGGGAGAAATTTCAACATGTCACGGATATGGGGCAGCGGGGGCGCACCGCAAGCCAAGCTTGGCTGATTTGCCGCGGTGTGCTGTCGCAGCCGCCCGTCATCAACGCAACGCCTTGATCCCGCGAGAGATCCCCTCCAGCGTCATCGGCACCATGCAGCCTGCAAAAATCTGCCCGATCAACCGGATCGACTGGGTGTAGCCCCAATGCGCCTCGGGCACCGGGTTAATCCACAAATGGTTCGGCCAGCGGTCGCAGGCGCGTTGCAACCAAACCTGCCCGGCCTCGGCGTTCCAATGCTCATTCGCCCCACCCGGATGCAAAATCTCATAGGGGCTCATCGAGGCATCGCCGACGAAAATGCATTTGTAATCCGCGCCATAGGTCCGCAGCACCTCGGCGGTCGAAGTCTGCGCACCCCAGCGCCGCGCGTTGTCGCGCCAAACGCCCTCATACAGACAGTTGTGGAAATAGAACGGCACCAGATGCTTGAATTCGGCGCGGGCGGCGGAAAACAACTCCTCCATCACCTTGATGTAAGGGTCCATCGAGCCGCCAATATCAAGGAATAACAGCACCTTGACGGCATTGCGCCGCTCGGGTCGCACCTGCACATCCAGCCAGCCATGTTCAGCCGTGGCGCGGATGGTGCCGTCCAGATCCAACTCCTCAGCCGCCCCCGTTCGCGCCCATTTCCGCAAGCGACGCAGCGCCACTTTGATATTGCGGGTGCCGAGTTCGACCTGATCATCCAGATTGCGAAACTCGCGCTTGTCCCAGACCTTCACCGCGCGCTGATGGCGGCTTTCACTTTGCCCAATCCGCACGCCTTCCGGGTTGTAGCCATAAGCGCCAAACGGCGAGGTGCCCGCTGTGCCGATCCATTTATTGCCGCCCTGATGACGGTGCTTTTGTTCCGCCAAACGCTGCTTCAAAGTCTCGATCAGCTTGTCAAAACCGCCCAAAGCCGCAATCGCCGCGCGCTCCTCCGCCGTCAGGTGCTTTTCCGCCAGCTTCTCCAGCCAAGCCGCTGGCATGTCCAGCGCTTGCAACACCTCTGCCTCAGAAACTGCCTCCAAGCCACTGAAACTATAGCCGAAAGCCCGGTCATAGCGGTCGATGTGACGCTCGTCCTTCACCATTGTCAGACGGCCCAGATGATAGAATCCTTCCGCGTCATAGGTCACCAGACCCGCCGCCAGCCCTTCCAGAAACGCCAGATATTCGCGCAAAGATACCGGCACGCCTTCTTTCCGCAACGCCTGAAAGAACGGCAGGAACATCGCTTACCCCGCCAAAGTCCGGTGCAGATAGATCGTCAGGAACAGCCCGATCAGCGCCAGCATGATCGCATAAGCCGCGCCATATTGCAGCATATCCAAGCCGCGCCCACCGCGCCGTTTGGCACTGAACGCGCCATAGATCGCACCGATCAGTAACCCAGCCAAAACGATCACGGCCTGCCCCTTTGCTGGGACAGGCCGCAAAAGACCAATGCCCCGAAATTATCCCCGATGCCCGCGCGCGCCCAGATTGGCAATCTCTGCCATCCGTCCGCGCACCTGACGCTCCGAGCCGAAGCCATAACGCGCCCAGCCCAGAGTGTCGAGACGCAAGGCCCGTGCCTCAGTGACGCGGCCCTCGTTCTCCAACGCTTCGGCCTTGATCAGCATCAGCGTCGCCAGCAACGAGGCGTTTTCGGCGCGTTTTGCCACCGGGATCGAGCGATCCGCAAAGGCAATCGCCTGATCAGGCTGCCCTGCCGCCAGCGCAATCGCCGCCAACTGCATATCGACATGCGCCAGTTGCACCTGCGCGCCGGGAATACTGCGGTAAACACGGGCGGCCTCGGTCAGCGCCGCCACCGCCTGCGTTGGGTCCGAACTTGCCATAGCGCGGCCCTTGGCATAATAGCTGAAGCCCAGCCGCGCATCATGCCAACCCTGCGCCATCGCAATCTGCAACATCATATCCGCCGAACGCAGCCGGGCCGCATTGCCGCCGCGCGGTCCAAACGTGCCCTCAACCGCCGCAATCCACGAGCGCGGGGCGATCTGCTTGAACGTGCCGCTGGCAATATTTCCGGCCGGGTTCATCCGAGCCAACATGCCGGGCAGATATTTCGCGGCCTCGGCCTCATTCATGCCATTGCGCAGCTCGGGTGCGTAATGCAGCCGCAGCATCAGCATATCTGATCCGGTCAGTACCGAGTTGAAATTGTCATCGTTGAACACCGAATCCGTCAGCCGATACAGATCGTTCAGCGGCCCCATGGCTTGCGCGGTTTCCTCGTTCAGACAATCGCGCACCTCTTGTGGCGACACATCAGACGGCGCGAAGATCGCGACATGCTCGCGCTTGGTCATTGTGGTCCAATCCACCTTTGGGCCATTGCGCTCGGCTTTGTATTCGGCCCAAGACTGCACGCGCGGCACCACGAAACAGGCGGCCATCGGCACCACTTTGGCCATCTGGGCGCGGGGCTGGAATTCAATGGTGATCGAGGCGCTCTCGCCGGGTTTGGCAAAGCTGACCGGCAGACCAGCCTCGGCGCGGAAGCGCTTGATCAGGCGCGACATTTCGGCGGGCGCGGTGGGTGGCACATCGCCTGTCAGCTTGACCGTGATCGGGCCTTCAAAGCGCGAGAAATTCGGGATCGCCCGGCCGCTTTCCATCCGAAATTCCAGATCAAGGAAATCATGCGCGATCTCGGCATTAGAGCGGGCCGGCCCGGTGGTGGCCACCGACCCAAATCCTTGCATCGCAGGCAAGCCAACGCCGGTTGTGCCCGCTTCAGTGTAGCTTTTGGAAACCTGTGCTGACGGGGCAGGCATACAGGCAGTCAGGCCGAGAACGGCGATCATGGATATCAGGCGCATGGGCTGGCAGACCATTCATACAAGGTTTCAGAGGCCGCAGCGGCCCCCTGTCAATTGGTGAAGCGTGGCGGGACGCGCGCAAAACCCCGGTCAGACCTTTGGTGTCAGATGCCCCCGCATCCAGCCCCAAAGCCTTGCCCAACCAGTCCTTCGCTTGCATCTTCACCGCGCCGTCACCCTTCACCCCACACCACGCCCGCCGGAGCAGACCGACGGTTGTGGCGGGATGAAGGGCCCGGTTTGGCAAGCAAAGCGCGCGTCCCGTAGCACCTCTGCCTCCAGTCATGGGCCTCCTGCCTGCAATGATCGCCAATCCACCGAGCAGCGGCAGATTGGCCTGACCTTTGCTCTGCGCTGCGCGCATCCGGTGGCAGATCACCGAAGGCGCAGCCGCTTTGCCGACGCACCGCCACCCAATCAGGGCGACTTGGCAGAGGGGCAAAGGCAGGGCGTAAGTCATTGGAACTCATTGCAGTTAGGAAGCTCACTCATCAGGCGAGACAACAGGCTTGCAGTGTCAGTTTTCGGGCATGATCATGTCAATCTTTAGGATTCCGCACAAAATCCCAGAGTCTACCTATGGATGGTTGCCGAAGCGGAAACGCCATATTATCCACAAATGACTCGCCATATATTTCACTATATTTCATAAATCTCAATTTTCGTTACCGAATTGTGGCAAGACTATGGCTAAACCACGGCAGAATCGCCTGATTCTCGATTCTTCATGCACAATCCTGCGAACCATCGGTGATTGTCGCTGTCCATGCAGAGTGCCTGCCCCAATCACCCCGCCGCCCCGGATTTGATCCGGGGCCCCTGCCTCGCGCCACGCATGAGGCCCCGGATCAAGTCCGGGGCGGCGGGGGAGGTGTGGCGCGCGACGCTCTAGCGTTGCCCGCGTGCCATAAACGCCAGCCGCTCAAACAGATGCACGTCCTGCTCGTTCTTCAGCAAAGCACCATGCAGTTTCGGCAGGCTATGCTTGCCATCCCGCCTCAGATCCTCTGGCGCCAGATCCTCGGCCAGCAGCAGTTTTAACCAATCCAGCACTTCCGAGGTCGAGGGCTTTTTCTTTAACCCCGGCGTCTCCCTGATTTCAAAGAACTGCGTCAGCGCGGTTGTCAGCAGCGCGGGCTTAATGTCGGGGAAGTGAACCTTCACAATCGCCGCCAACACATCCGCATCCGGGAAGCGGATGTAGTGGAAAAAACAGCGCCGCAAAAACGCATCCGGCAGTTCTTTTTCGTTGTTCGAGGTGATGATCACCACCGGGCGGTGCAGGGCGCGCACGGTCTCGCCGGTCTCATAAACATGAAACTCCATCCTGTCGAGTTCCTGCAACAGATCATTGGGAAACTCGATATCCGCCTTGTCGATCTCATCAATCAGCAAAACCACGCGGGCGGGGGCGGTGAACGCCTGCCACAGCTTGCCACGGCGGATGTAGTTGGAAACCTCATGCACCCGCGCTTCGCCGAGCTGACTATCACGCAACCGGCTGACCGCATCGTATTCATAAAGCCCCTGTTGCGCCTTGGTTGTGGACTTCACATGCCACTCAATCAGCGGCATCTCCAATGCTGTTGCCACCTGCCGCGCCAGTTCGGTCTTGCCCGTCCCCGGCTCGCCCTTCACCAGCAAGGGGCGCTGCAAGGTCACCGCTGCATTGACCGCAACGCCCAGATCCTCTGCGACAATATAGCGGTCGGTTGAGTTAAATTTCATAGGATTTCCAAGCCACTGTATAAAGGTCGGACAAACCTTAAAGCCCACGCGAATTTGTCGCAACCGCTAGTGACAAAGCTTTCCGATTCCTTTAGATGCACGCCCATGCAGGAGCGCGTCATGACCATAGCCCACCTGGCAGCGCATCCTGAGAAATGGGAGAGTGCTGCAATGAAAGCCGAAACCTTCTTGCCAGACGATTATCGTCCTGCCGAGGATGAGCCTTTCATGAACGACCGGCAGCTGGAATATTTCCGCCGCAAGCTGCTGACCTGGAAGCAAGAGCTGCAAGGCCAATCCGCCGAAACCATCGACAACCTGCAAGACAGTGGCCGCAACGTCCCCGACATCGCCGACCGTGCGTCCGAGGAAACCGACCGCGCGCTGGAATTGCGCACCCGCGACCGTCAGCGCAAACTGGTGTCCAAGATCGACGCCGCCTTGCGCCGGATCGACGCCAACGAGTTCGGCTATTGCGAAATGACCGGCGAGCCGATCAGCCTGAAACGGCTGGATGCCCGCCCGATCGCCACGATGACGCTGGAAGCGCAAGAAAAGCACGAGCGCCGCGAGAAGGTCCACCGCGACGATTGAGCCGCTTGCGGCGCAGCAAGCAATGCGAAACAGATAACGCCGGGCCCTAGGGTTCGGCGTTCTCATTAGGGGGCTTAGGATGAGCATCGCAGGGCAACCGATCACGATACTGGGCGCAGGCGTCGGCGGTCTGGCTGCAGCCCTCGCTCTGGCGCAAAAGGGCGCGGAAGTCACCGTGCTAGAGCAAGCCGATGCCATTCGCGAGATCGGCGCGGGCCTGCAAATCTCGCCCAATGGCGCTGCGGTGCTGCGGGCTTTGGGCTTGGGTGCTGCCCTTGATGCCGCCTCGATGCGGGCGCAAGCGGTAGAGTTGCGCGATGGCCGCGACGGCGATCTGGTGCTGCGCCTCGATCTCGCCCGCTTGCGCCCACAGCAGGGCTACCATTTCCTGCACCGCGCCGATCTGATTGACCTTCTCGCCAAAGCCGCCCGTGCCGCCGGTGTGCAAATCCGTTTGCTGCAAAAGATCGAAACCGTCGATCTGTCCGGCCCACGCCCGCGCATACTCACTGCCCATGGTGCCGAATCCCACCCCAGCCTGCTGATCGGTGCCGATGGCCTGCATTCCAAAACCCGCGCAGCCCTCAACGGCAAAACCGCGCCCTTCTTCACCCGCCACGTCGCATGGCGCTGCATCATCCCCGCCGAGCCCAACGCCGCCCCGGTGGCCGAGGTCCACATGGGGGCAGGCCGCCATCTGGTCAGCTACCCTTTGCGTGGTGGCACCCTGCGCAACATCGTCGCTGTGGAAGAACGCAACGCTTGGGTCGAAGAAAGCTGGTCGCTGCGCGACGATTCGCTTGAGATGAAACTGGCGTTTGAGGATTTTAGCCCCCGCGTGCAAAGCTGGCTCGACCAAGCGCAGGATGTCTATGTCTGGGGCCTGTTCCGCCATCCTGTCGCGCAGGTCTGGCATAAATTTCTGCCTGAAGGGGCCGCCGTCATCCTCGGCGACGCCGCCCACCCAACGCTGCCCTTCCTCGCCCAAGGCGCCTCGATGGCGCTGGAGGATGCCTGGCTGCTGGCCGATCGTCTCGCACACCTGCCCGTGCCGCAAGCCCTCACCGCCTACCAATCCGCCCGCAAGCCGCGCTGCAGCCGCATCGTTGCCGCCGCCAATGGCAATGCGAAGACCTATCACCTGTCCGGCCTGCAACGCGGCGTCGCCCACACCGCCCTGCGGCTTGGAAGCAAGATCGCCCCCAACCTCGCTTTGAGCCGCTTTGACTGGCTTTACGACTACGACGTCACACAAAGTTGACGCTCAGGTCATCCTCTCTGCTCAAATATCCCCGCCGGAGGCTTCTTGGGCCAATGCGGGATGCCTCCGGCGGGAGTATTTTTGCCAAGATGAAAGTCTTAACGCTCGCGCCACCAATCTTGCAGTTGCAGCTTCCAATAAGTCGCCTGTGCTGCCGCCAATCCCAAGGGCCCGCCCGCCCAGTCGAGCCCAAAGGCTGCGAACATCGCCAAACGGTCGCTTTCGCCCAGGATCGCTTCGGCCAGCACCTTGCCCGCCACTGCCGTGGTGTTCAGCCCATGCCCGCCAAACGCTGTGATATGCCACGCGCCCGGCTCCATCATCCCGACCTGCGGCATCAGATGCCGCGCATAGCCCATCTGGCCCGACCAGCTGAGTTCCGTCCGCAACCCCGCCAGTTGTGGAAACGCCCCTACCATCTCATGCCGCAATTCCTGCGCCACACCTGCCGCCGAGGCCGCCCGCGTGGTGATCCGCCCGCCCCACAGCAGCCGATTGCCGCCCTCGATCACCCGGTAGTAGTCCGACGCGCGGCGATCATCCAACACTGCCTCGCGCGTGCGAATTGCGCTGGCGATCAGATCGGGGGCTGCTTCCGACACCATCATATAGGTGGCAATCGGCAGCACCGCGCGTTTCAACCGCAGCACCAGCCCGTCGGTATAGCCCCCGGTTGCGAACACCACGCGGGGGCCGCGCGCTTCGCCTTGCGCGGTCTTGACCACCTTCTGCACACCGCTAAATCGTACCTTCACCGCAGGCGAGCCTTCATAAATCCGCCCGCCCAACCGCTCCAATTCCGAAGCCAGCCCGCGCAGATAGTTCAATGGGTGGATGTGAAAGGCCTGAGCATCCGCCAGCCCGTGAAAATAGCGATCACTCAGCAGACGTTCGCGGATCGCGGCACGGTCCAGATAGATCAGCTCGTAGCCGAAATCCTGCGCAAATTCCGCAGCGTAAGCGTGCAGATCATCGGCGCGGTCAAAGCGGCGCAGGTTCAACAGCCCCGAGATCGGATCAGCCCCCTTGATGTCCAAATCACGGATATACCCCCGCACCCGGTCCACGCCCTCAATCGTCAAGCGGTGCAGTGCGCGCGCGGCCTCTACCCCCACGCGTGCCGCAATATCCTCCGATCCGCAGGCAAACGCAGGCGAGACGATGCCGCCATTGCGCCCAGACGCCCCCCAGCCCACCGCCTGCGCCTCCAGCACCAGCGGTTTCAAGCCCCCCTTTGCCAGTTCCAGCGCGGTGACAAGGCCCGCCAGCCCACCGCCGACCACGATCACATCGGCCTCCTCCACCCCATGCAGCATAGGGCGAGTGCTGCTCTCGGTCAGGGTTTGGGCGTAATAGGTCGCAGGGTAGGGCAGGGTCATGGCATGTTCCTTCAAGTTGAACAGGTTGTTGCCGTGGGACCCGTGCGTGTCAATCTGCCCTGATCAAGCAATAGTGCCCACACATTCGGCAAAATGTCAGACCCAAGGCCTGCCTGCCGCGCTTCTGATTTTCAGTTGCTTTCAATCAGGCTTGCGCTAGCGTTTTGCCCAGCACTCCGCTTTGAGCCCCAATTCCCTTTGATCCCTTAGCGCAGAGGTGACGCGATGCTGCGGTTTCTGGCTTTCCTCGCTTTGGCCGCCTGCGGCGCGGTGGATTACGACCATGCCCCGGTCGGCAAGCTGAGCGGCACCGTGCTGGTGATGTGGGTGGGCGAGACCCAAGCGGGTGAGGGCGATGGCCGTTTTGTCTATGTCCCCTCTGCCACGCCCTTGCGGTTTGAGCGGGCCAACCCGAGCGCCACGCTGAAAACCATTCAGCCCGACATGATGTATACCGACGGCGGCTCGATCCCGGCCTTGGCGCAGGTGTTCAAGGGCTTCTCGCCTTGGGGCTATGCCCCGGCCTATATCCTGCATGACTGGCTGTTCGTGGCGCGCAAATGCGTCAACGACAACAGCGCCAATCCCGATCAAGCGGCAGTGGCGCAGATGCCGTTCGCGGAATCGGCCACAGTTGCGGCAGAGGTGATCAAGACGCTGATTGCCACCAACACCGTGGCGCAGAACGACATCGCCCCGCAGTTGATTTCGTCAGCAGTCGCCGGACCCGTCCCAAAATCCCGCTGGAATGAGGCCGGAGCCTGCGCCCGCGACAAGGTCAAACCCGCGCATATCGACATGATCCGTCGCGCTTTGCCGGCAGTTTCGACCGCACGTACGGGGCAAAGATTGGCGAAAGGCCCGGTGGCGCAAATCGTGCAGGTGATCGACTTCGGCGCGCCCTAAAGTGGGTCAGGCGTCGAGTTCAATCCACACAGGCACATGATCCGAAGGCTTGTCGCCCGCGCGCACCTGTTTGTCGATCTGGCAGTCTTGCAGCAGGTCGGCGGCTTGCGGTGACAGCAGCAGATGGTCGATGCGGATGCCGTTGTTCCGCTCCCAAGCCCCCGCCTGATAATCCCAGAATGAATACTGCCCCGGCGATTGGTTGCGCGCCCGAAACGCCTCGGTCAGCCCAAGGTTCAGCAGGCGGCGGAGTGCCGCACGGCTTTGCGGCAGATAAAGCGCGTCCTCGGTCCAGAGTTCCGGCTTGGCCGCATCCTCGGCCTGCGGGATCACGTTGTAATCGCCACAGCACACCAGCGGTTCCTCCAACGGCAACAGGCTTTCGACCCGCGCCTGCATCCGCGCCATCCATGCCAGCTTATAGTCATATTTCGGCCCCGGCGCAGGGTTGCCATTTGGCAGATACAGCCCACACACCCGCACCGCCTTTGCTCCCATCACCGTCGCCTCAATCCAGCGCGCTTGTTCGTCGTCATCGTCGCCCGGCAGCCCGCGCGTCACATCCTCCAGTGGCAGTTTCGACAGGATCGCCACGCCGTTGAAACCCTTCTGGCCGTGGGTTTCCACCCGGTAGCCCATGGCCTCGAAGACCTCGCGCGGAAAACCTTCATCCACCGATTTGATTTCCTGCAAGCACACCACATGCGGCTGAGCCGCTTCCAGCCAAGCGGGCAAAGCCTCAATCCGTGCCTTGATGCCGTTGATGTTGAAGGTGGCAATTTTCATCAGGCTTCTCCACGTTACCCCCCAGTCTTAAGCCGCCACCTTACGGCAAACAAGCCAGCCAAAGCGCATCAAGGCGGTCAATCTCAGCCACGTCATAAGCCGAGAGATCCTCCCAATACCGCCCTGAGGGCGCGAAATAGCCCAAAGTCGCTTCCCGCGCCTGCGCCGCCTGCACCCGGAAAGCATCAAACGCCAGAGGCCGAACCGCAGCCAAATCCGACAAAGCCGCGCGCGGACACATCAGCCGAGACGGTCCGGTGGACAGGTTCACCACCGCACAGCCCTGAAGCGCCGCCATCGCCATCAGCCGCACCGATTTCGCCTCCAGACTGCGCAGGGTGATATCGGCGCGCAACGGGTCAGGCGTGCCTGTGCCATAGAAATGTGTCTGCCCGGCAGGATAATGCATATCGCAGCCGAACACCGCGAGCACCCGAGGCCGCAACGCATCCAGCGCCCAATACCCCGCCGTATAGGCCATGGTCGCCCCGGCATAGACAAAGCCGCCATAGCGGTTCTGCGCAGGGACGAAATCAGCCTCTGTCACCAAGGTATGAGCCGCAGCCGCCACAGGCACCCGGCTCGGATCAAAATCCCACGGATAAATTGCAAAATCCCAATCGGGCCGCACCCGCCATGCGTTATTGATGGCGACAACCGTGTCAAAGGCACGCGGCCACTCCTCCGCCTGCACCACCATCGGGGCCGAGCCCAGCATCAGAACAACAGACATAGCGCCCCCAAATCAGACGCCAAAATCTAGACCACACCCGCCAACAATCCAGCCCCCAGATCGAGCCTAGATCGAAAACGAAGTCCCGCAGCCGCAGGCACTCGCCACATTCGGGTTCTCAATCACAAACCGCGCGCCGATCAGCTCATCGCTGAAATCAATCACCGCATTGGCGAGAAACGGCAAAGATACCTGATCGACCAACACCGATTGCCCGTCGCCCTCAATCACCAGATCATCGAGCCCCCGCACGTCCAGCTTGATATCATACTGAAAGCCCGAGCAGCCGCCGCCCTCCACCGCCACCCGCAACGCCTTCTTTTCGCCGGTCATTTCGGCAATTTCCGCCAACCGCGCAAAAGCACGCGGGGTCACACGGGGGGGCAGATTCAATTCCATGGCATTTCTCTATCCATTGGCGGCTAAATCCGAATATAGGGGAAGCGAACACAGACAACAAGAACGGCCCCAAACAAGATTGGCTTCCTATGCTTGCCCCTTTCGCCTGCCAACCCGACCAATCGCGTGGCCGCCTGCATGTCGAGCGCATGTCCAGCTTTCGCTCGCCGTTCCAACGCGACCGCGACCGCATCATCCATTCCAGCGCCTTCCGCCGCCTGAAACACAAAACCCAAGTCTTTGTCGAACATGAGGGCGATTATTACCGCACCCGTCTGACCCATTCGATCGAGGTGGCGCAAGTTGCCCGCACCGTCTCGGGTGTCTTGGGCCTGAACACCGATCTTGCCGAAGCCATCGCTTTGGCCCACGACCTTGGCCACACCCCGTTCGGTCATACCGGCGAAGACGCTTTGGCCATGCTGATGGCCCCCTACGGCGGTTTCGATCACAACGCCCAGGCCCTGCGCATCGTCACGCGCCTTGAACGCCATTACGCCGATTTCGACGGCCTCAACCTGACATGGGAATCGCTGGAAGGCATCGCCAAGCACAATGGCCCGGTCACTGGCCCCAATGCCGATGAGAAACACGCTGGCCCCTTGCCCTATGCCTTGGCCGAGGTAAACGCCCAGTGGGATCTGGAACTGCACACCCATGCCAGCGCCGAGGCTCAAGTGGCCGCCATCGCCGATGATGTCGCCTATTCGCACCACGATCTGCACGACGGCCTCCGCTCTGGCCTGTTCGATGAAAACGATCTGATGGAACTGCCCGTCACTGGCCCCGCTTTCGCCGAAGTTGACGCGCTTTATCCCGGCCTTGATAAAATGCGCCGCCGCCATGAAGCCCTGCGCCGGGTGTTTGGCCGCATGGTCGAAGACGTGATCGCGGTGGCCAAAAACCGCCTTGATGCAGCGCAGCCGCAATCGGTCGAAGAAATCCGCGCCATGGGGATGACGATCATCCGATTTTCCAAGCCGCTCTATCAAGAACTCAAAGCCATCCGCAGCTTTCTGTTCCACCGCATGTATCGCGCGCCCTCGGTGATCGTGATGCGCAAACAAGTCACCGAAGTGGTGAACGGCCTGTTCCCGCTCTATCTCGCCCAACCCGAAATGCTGCCGGAAGAATGGCGCACCGATATCACCGCCGCCCAATCCGAGACCGAACTCGCCCGACTGGTGGCCGATTACGTCGCGGGCATGACAGATCGCTTCGCGCTGCAAGAGGGGCAGAGGCTGCTGGGGTAGCCTGCCTCTTTGGTCATCCTCTCTGCTCAAATATCCCCGCCGGAGGCTCCTTAGACCAACCTCGATGCCTCCGGCGGGAGTATTTAAGCCAATGTGAAAGCCGAGATCCACTCTACCGCAGCAGATCAGCCACCTCAATATGTCCCGCCTGCACCGCGTAATCGCGCGGCGTGGCATGGGCAAAACCCTCATCGCGCAAAGTCGCATCAGCCCCACGCGACAGCAGCAGCTGCACGACCTCGCCCAATCCCAAAGCTGCCGCCACATGCAACGGCGTCAGCCCTTGGCGTGAGGCCGCATTGATCGCAGCGCCGCCGTCCAGCAAAGCCTCAATCAGCGGCATCGGGTCGTCGGGGGCATCGTCAAACTCATCCACCACAGCGGCACGCTCGACCGCCGCCTGCACCACAGACCGTCCGTCCTTATCGATACCGTCCAGCGCCACGCCCTGCGCAAGAAACCAGCGCAGGCTGGCGAGATTGCCCAGATCAATCGCGTTGAACAGCCATGGCTGGCCAGCAAAGCTGTCCGAACTCGCTGCAAATCCCGACCCCAACCGCGTCAAAAACCCAGTATCGCCAGTTTGCAGCGCCTCGATAATCTGATCGTAATCCGCGATCAGCGCCGGATCAGCCGTCACCGGAGCAGGGGGCCTGCGCTGCTGCAACAGCCCAAACGCCCGCCCAGCAATCCGCCAAGCCAGCCGTGCGACAAAGCCCAAGCGGGCCCTCCAGGCGCGGAATCGTGCAGAAAATGAGGGCGGCGGTTCAGGCATGACCACAGCATGCCATGCCAGCCAAAACTTAACAAATCCTGAATTGGCACCTGTAAGCCCTTGATTTAACGTCGCCGAAAACCTGTCCACGCGTGGACACTTAAGCCTTTCGCGCAGCCAGCCCCCAGACCACCGCCAGCGCAGCGGAAATAATCGCATTCCACCCCGCCATCGAAACCCCCAGCGCAGCCCACGGCACCGCATCGCAGCGCACCGGTTTTCCGACCGAAATATCGGTGTTCAAAAGATCGCCCGCACTGATCCCCTGCAAGGTATCGACCGTGCAGGTCGCCAGCCCGGCGAACCAGCCCAATTCGACCCCGGCATGATAAAACCCGATCCCCGCCGTCATCAGCAAAGCCAGCATCCCCAACAGCGGCAGCGCAGCCCCCCGGCCCCGCAAAGCCAGCAGCCCGATCAAGATCGCCACCCCATGCGGCCAGCGCTGATAGAGGCATAAAACGCAAGGGATCAAGCCGCCGAAATACTGAAAAGCAAACGCCCCGCCCAGCAACAGCGCCGAGCCCAGCGTGGCAATCCAGATCAAAGAAGTCCGCGTCATCAAAGCCTCATACCATCCGGGTCGCAAGCCAGATCAGCCCGCCAACCACCACCAACCCGCCGACAATCAGCGCCAAACGCCGCTCGATAAAGCCCGTCACCTGCGTCCCATAGTGCTGCAACAGATAGGCCAGCAAATAAAACCGCCCGCCCCGCGCCACGATCGCCGACAGGATGAACCATTTCAGATCGAATGACACCACCCCTGACAGAATAGTGACCACCTTCATCGGCGGCAGATGCGTCAGGCCAGACGTCACCAGCATCACCAAAATAGCGGTATCGCCGGTCTGCGCCTTCAACGCCTCGAACGCGCCGAGTTTGCCGTAGAATTCCAGCGCCGGGCGGGCCAGCAGATCAAACGCGTAATGCCCGATCATCCAGCCAAAGATGCCGCCCAGAACCGAAGTGACCGTGGCAATCAAAGCATAACGCCAGACCCGATCCGGCCTTGCCAGACACATCGGGATGAACAGCACATCCGCCGGGATAGGAAACACCGAGCTTTCCACAAACGACACAGCACCCATCGCAGGCTCGGCATAGCGCGAGCCCGCCCAATGCAGCGTCCAGTTATACAGCTTGCGAAACATCCAGACTCTCCGCGCTTTTGCGCCCAATGGCCACGCGCGGGGCTCGGGGTCAAGAGGGCGGAACAGCGCAACCCGATTGCACTTCACGCGTTGACAGTTAAATTGGCCAAAACAGCGTGGGGTGCGGTTATGGAATGGCGTGGACGCAGAGGCAGCGGCAATATCGAAGACCGGCGCGGCGTGCGCGGCACACGCGGGGCCAGCATCGGCGGTGTGGGTGGCATCGGCGTGATCGCGGTGGTGGTGATCGGCTACTTTCTGGGATTTGATCTGACGCCGCTGTTGAATGACAGCCAAACCCAAAGCCAGCAGACCGGTGCTCCGGTTGAGATCAGCGATGCCGACAAGCGGGCCGGACAATTCGTCTCGGTGGTGCTGGCCGATACCGAAGAGATTTGGGCGGGGATTTTCAAGCAGCAGTTGGGAGAGACTTATGTACCCGCCAAGCTGGTGCTGTTCAAGGGCGTGACGAACTCACCCTGCGGCGATGCTTCGGGGGCGACGGGGCCGTTTTATTGCCCCGGTGACAAGAAAGTTTACCTCGATACCGATTTCTTCACCACGATGTCGCGCCAACTGGGCGCGGGGGGTGATTTCGCGATGGCCTATGTGGTGGCGCATGAGATCGGCCACCATGTTCAGGACGAGTTGGGGATATTAAACAAAGCCAACGAGGTCCGCAGCCAATCTTCCGAAGCTGACAGCAACGAGATTTCGGTGCGGATCGAATTGCAGGCGGATTGTCTGGCCGGGATTTGGGCGCGTGAAGTGCAGCAGACCTATGGCACCATTGAGAAGGGCGATTTTGACGAAGCCATCAACGCCGCCAAACAAATCGGCGATGACACCCTGCAACGCAACGCGGGTCAGGTGCCGATGCCGGAAAGCTTCACCCATGGCACATCGGCGCAACGCTCGAAATGGTTTATTGCCGGGTTGAAGTCTGGCCAGCTGACTGCCTGCGACACCTTCAGAACGAATAACCTTTAGCGATGATTTGCTTGCGCAAATCCTGTTGACGCGGACAAGAGGCGCGGCTAAACCGCGCCTCGGATCAGTCAAGTGCTGGTTCTGACACTTCGGATCGCTCTGCGGTCACTACCAAGAGTGTGAACTGTGCGGGCGTGGCGGAATGGTAGACGCGACAGACTCAAAATCTGTTTTCGCAAGGAGTGCCGGTTCGAGTCCGGCCGCCCGTACCATCAAACTTTCTTTTACAAACAGACCCCAGCATCCTGCGCACGCGCAGATTGTGGCAAAGCTGCGGCGATTCATCGTTAACATCAAGAATCACTTCGCCGTTCAGTCGGTTTATAGTTAATTTTGAACATCTTACTGACGGAAATCTGCGCCCGATTCGCAGGACCGCCCCGGTTGACCTAGCGTCATCTTGAACAGTTTCCGCCAAACCGCCGAATTGACGCCGTCTCGGCAACAGCGTTTTGAGATTGTGGTGAAAGAATGGCAAATATTCTCTGTGATGGTTAAGGTAGTATCAGGTTTTTGGCTGGTTTCCGTTCTGGAAACAGTGGCGCGACTTGTAGGCGACGAAGCATTGAAGCTTTCCGGCCCTAGCGCCTGATAAGCCTGCGTTTTTCAAAATGACCCATTGTTTTCAATCTCGAAACTCAGCGTCAGATGATACAATCAGGGCGTGTGGGCGTCATTTTGACAGGCTGCGATTGTGGCAGGTCTGTGGCTGAACGCTGCCGCAATTAGGTCTTTTTTTACTTTGCGCTCGGCATAACAGGCGGTATTCAGATCAAGTCTTACTGGGAAAGACAAAGGCCGTGGGGGCGGTCGTTGAATGGTAATGTGTCGGAAGGCACATGTGTGTGAAAGATTTGCTGCCTTAGCCTTGGGTTCTGCGACCAAAGGCTTGTCATGAAAAATGTACCTTTTTGACCGGGAGCCGTTGGTTCCCGAACAGCATCGCTTTCGCTTCACCTCAGACGGCAGGCAAATAGGCGTTGACCTCGGATGAAACCGGGTTCGCGCCTTTTCGAGGTCGCTTCACAGCGATCTGGGCTTGGGTCGGACGAGAGACGGAATTCCGGCTCTCAGGTGAAATGAGGGATATGACATGCCGGTTTTTGCGCAATTTAATTTCAACGACCTTGGCACCAACGCCTTGGACAGCGCACCGGCGCTGGGCGATCAGCTGGGCACCTACCGCAATGGTGCGACTTCCGTTGGCGGCCAAGCTGTGCTGGATGGCCAGGACGACTTGGTAAAAATCTACCAAGACCCGGCCTATCAGATGGATCAGGGCACGCTGGATCTGCATTTTACCCTTGCAGATCAGCCGCTGACCGCGACGCAGACCGTGCTGTCACGCGACAGTGTGGGCGAAACCCCCGCCGGTTATCGCATTGAAATTCAAGCCGATGGGTCTGTGGTGATCAGCCACGAAACCGCAACGGGCACCGAAAGTTTTGGCACCGATCCGGGTTTTGCCAATCCGGGCGATGAGATCAACCTGTCCTATTCCTGGGATCAGGGCGGCGCTGGCGGTCAGTTGCACATCGACAACCTGACCAGCAATGACAGCTTCAATGACACCGTTCCGAACACGTTGACCATGGATATGGGCGGCGAGGATCAGCCGTGGATCGTCGGCGCAGGGCAGGCCAATTCTGATCCGAACACGCTGGATAATATTGACCAGCATTTTGCGGGCTCGGTCGATCTGTTCCAACTGTCCGATAGCGTGGACAACTGTGATCCGCGCGATGGCTATGTGGATGGCACTGCAGGCAACGATCTGATCGACTTCAATTACACAGGCGACCCGGATGGCGATTTCATCGACCATAGCGATGCGATTTTGGGCAATGATGCGCCCAATGATGACCGCGTGCGGGCAGGCGCTGGCGATGACACTGTCCATGCTGGCTTGGGCGATGATCTGGTCGATGGCGATCTTGGCAATGACGTGCTGTACGGTGAAGCGGGTGATGACACGCTGAACGGTGGTGCTGGCAATGATGCGCTTTATGGCGGTCCGGGCGATGACTCGCTGCGCGGCGGGGCGGGCGATGACACGCTGACGGGCGGCAATGGCAATGACGCGGTCTATGGTGGCGAGGGCAATGATGTCATCGACACTTCGGGCGGCGGTGCGGCTCCGCTGCCGGATCAGGGCTATTCGGGGCTGTATCCGTCCGATGCCAACCCGACCAATGATCTGGATACGGTTTACGGTGGTGCTGGCGATGACACCATTCACACCGGCGACGATGCCGACGTGATCTATGGCGGCTTCGGCAATGATGTGATCGACGGCGGTTTCGATAACGACACTATCGAGGGCAACCAAGGCAATGACGTAATCGTCGGCGGCGAAGGTGCCGATCTGATCGACGGCGGCCAAGGTGATGATCTGATCTATGGCGGCTACGGTCCCGGTGTGCCGGATGCGGTGAATATCCCGGACGCGGCGGGCGATCTGCTGCCGAACAACGGCAATGACAGCATTGTCGGTGGTCTGGGCAACGACACCATCTTCGGGATGGATGACAATGACACCCTTGATGGCGGTCAGGGCAATGATCTGCTCTACGGCGGCATCGACGATGACAGCATCCGTGGCAATGTTGGCAATGACTTCATTGTCGGCGGTGAGGGGGCGGATACATCCGCAGGCGGCAATGACCGTGATACCTTCCTTGTCGGCACCGCAGCGGATGGCGCGGGCGATGTGATCGACGGCAACGAGGGTGGCGATGATTATGACACGCTTGATCTGACAGGCTCAGGCCCGCTGAACATCGTCTATGATCCGAACAATGCCGAAAACGGCACGGTTCAGTTCTTGGATGCGGATCGCAATGTCACCAGCACGCTGACCTTCACCAATATCGAGAATGTCATCCCCTGCTTTACCCCCGGCACGCTGATTGCCACGCCGCGCGGTGAGGTTCCGGTGGAACTGCTGAAAGCCGGTGATCGCATCATCACGCGTGACAATGGTATTCAGGAAATCCGCTGGGTGGGTCGCAAGGATATGGGCTGGCACGATCTGGTGGCCAATCCGCATCTGAAGCCGGTGCTGATCCGTCAGGGCAGCCTTGGCAATGGTCTGCCCGAGCGTGACATGATGGTGTCGCCGAACCACCGGGTGTTGGTCGCCAATGACCGCACCGCGCTTTACTTCGACGAGCATGAGGTGCTGGTTTCGGCCAAGCATCTGGTGGCGGGCAAGGGCATTGATAGCGTGAACGCGGTGGGCGCAAGCTACATCCACTTCATGTTTGACCGCCACGAGGTTGTGCTGTCGAACGGCGCTTGGACCGAAAGCTTCCAGCCCGGCGACTACACGCTGAAAGGTATGGGCAACGCGCAACGCGGTGAGATTTATGATCTGTTCCCCGAGTTGAAGACCGATGCGGGTCTGGAGGGTTACCAGTCAGCCCGCCGCACGCTGAAGCGTCACGAAGCCATGCTTTTGGTGAAGTAAAAGTTTATGCAGCGTGTCAGTGCCAGTTTGGCACTGATGACCAAAAAGGGGAGCGTAAGCTCCCCTTTTTGTGTTTGATTTTAGCAATAGTCACCAGTCAGCCCGCATATTTTGCCCTGCCATTCACCCCAGATTAGCCTCTGCCCGTCACACTTACAGTTGTGACGCATCGCAAAGGATATCGCCGCACCGTGGAAGATCAGGTTGTAAGGCCGCATTTCACCACAGGTTAACGGCATATTCGCGCAGTTTTTCCACAATTTTGAACAGATTGGATCGTAGGAAGTGTGTGTAACCAGTGGCTTAAACGGGAATATCAGTGTGTGTAAAAAGTTGAATTCGGTCTCTCTGATGGCGACATTTCAAAACACCCCACTCTCTCGCAGAATGGGTGTTTAAGCCATGGCCACGACCTATTACGGGATTTATCTCGGCACTTCGACCAACCAACTCGACCCGACCGAGGGCAACAGCAACAACGAAGGCTATGCGCTTTTCCAAAACACCACCTGGGGTTCCTCGGCGGCACCGCTTTTTTCCAACAAAGTGCCGATCACGGCTGGAAACCTTACTGGCGGCGCGGATGCCAATGCATTGGAAACCAACAATAATGTTGAAAACGCGACACTTTCGACAAACATTGGTGGCACGGCTTATACGTTGGTCTATGACGGCACCTCGATCTACAACGCCACCCTGAGCTATGCTGACGGCACCATTGCGGCGGTGACAGCCGTGCTGGTGCAAACCACCGACGGGCGCTTGTTCCTGATGCCCGAGAACAGCGCCGTCTACGATGGTGATACCGCCAAATACGAAGCCAAGCCGATAACCTCGATCACCTTTGGCAGCGCCACCACCTTCAACAACACAAACTTCGGCGCCGACCGCACGGTGACGGCCTATGATGACGACTATGTCGATGGCACCGCTGGCAATGATCTGATCGATTCCAGCTATGTTGAACCGATCGCCGGTGGCTCGGACAAGGTCGACAATTCCGATGCGAGTCTCGCTGGCAGTTCGGGCAACGACGACTATACCCGCGCCGGGGCGGGCGACGACACCGTGCGCGCGGGCGCTGGCAATGACGTGGTCTACGGCGGCACAGGCAATGATTCGGTTGAGGGCGGCATCGGCAACGACACGGTTTACGGTGAAACTGGAAACGATCTGCTTTATGGCGGCGATGGTGACGACAGCCTGGATGGCAGCAGCGGCAATGATGTGCTGTATGGCGGTCTGGGCAATGACAAGCTGTATGGCGGCACTGGCAATGACACGCTGGACGGCGGTGCGGGCAATGATCTGCTGCAGGGCGGCGATGGCGATGATACGTTCCTGCTGAACGGCAGCTTCGGCAATGACACGATCACCGGCGGTGAGACTGCTGAGACTTTGGGCGATACCATCAACGCCAGCGGCGTGACCGGCAATGTCACGCTGACCTTCTCGGGGTCCGAGGCTGGGATGTTGACGGACGGCAACTCGACCGCGACATTCTCCGAGATCGAGAGTTTCCAGTTGGGCGCGGGCAATGATGCGGTGTTCGGCGGCGCGGGCAACGATTCCGTCGACGCTGGCGCTGGCAATGACAGCATGTCTGGCGGCGCGGGCAGTGACTCGCTGGCAGGGGGTGCTGGCAATGACACGCTGGATGGCGGCAGCGGCAATGATCAGCTGTTTGGCGGCACGGGTGATGACAGGCTGATCGGCGGCGGTGGCAGTGACAGCCTTTATGGTGGCAGCGGCAGTGACGTGTTCAGCGTCGGTGCTGCGGCAGGCAGTGGCATCGTTGTGGCGGGCGGTGAGGGCGCGGAAACCGGCGCGGGCGATCAGCTTGATCTGGTCTCGAACGGCTCGGCGACCATCACCTATACCGGCACAGACACCGCGACTTTCAGCGATGGCACCGTCTCTGGCAGCTTTACCGAGATCGAAAGCATCACCACCGGGGCGGGCAATGACAGCATCAACCCCAGCCTGAACGGCAATTCCACCAGCTATTCTACCGGAGCGGGCAACGATTCCGTGCTGGGCGGATTGGGCAATGATACCATCATCAGCGGCTCGGGTGCGGATAGCCTGTCTGGCGGCGCTGGCAACGTTTTGGTCAGCGGCGGCGACGGCGCGGATGTGCTGATCGGCGGCACGGGTGCGGATACGCTGCAAGGCGGGGCGGATGCCGATCTGCTCTATGGTGGCGCGGGCGATGTGACTGACGGCGGTGAGACCACCACTGCGGGCGGTACGGATAATGATATTCTGGTCGTCGAGGCGGGCTCGACCATCACCTATGGCGGCGGCAATAACGAATCCGGCACGATTACGCTGGCCTCGGGCGGTACGCTGACCTTCGCAGGCATCGAACATATCGTCTTTGCCGGGCCGGTGGACGGCACCGCAGGCGATGATGTGATGGCGGGCGGCTATGCCGATCTTAACAATGATCAGATCGACGGGTCGGATGGGCTGAACGATACGATCTTTGGCTATGCAGGCCACGACAGCATCACCGCGGGCGCTGGCAATGACCGTGTCTATGGCGGCACCGGCAACGATACGGTTGCGGGCGGCGCAGGCAATGACAGCGTCTTTGGCGAGGCGGGCAATGATCAGCTGCTTGGCGATAGTGGCGATGACACGCTTTACGGCGATGACGCCGCTGCCAGCTTCAGCGGCAATGACGCGCTATTTGGCGGCGATGGCAATGATCTGGGCTATGGCGGCGGCGGCGCGGATACGCTCGACGGCGGCGCGGGCAATGATGCGCTGTATGGCGGGGCGGGCAATGACAGCTTTGCCGGTGGCACCGGCGCGGACAGCCTGTTTGGCGGCGATGATCGTGACAGCTTCTTCGGCGGGGCTGGCGATAGCATCGACGGCGGTGAGGGCGGTGTCGATTATGATGTGCTCGACCTTTCGGCCTACGGGTTTGCGGCCACCAACATCATCTACGACCCGCTGAACCACGAAAACGGCACGGTGGAGTTTCTGGATGCCACGGGTCATGTGACAGGCACGCTTAACTTCAACCATATTGAGAAGGTCATCGCCTGTTTCACCCCCGGTACTTTGGTGCTGACAGCGCTGGGCAAGGTCGCGGTTGAAGATCTGATGGTGGATGATCTGGTGCTGACCCGCGACAATGGTTTCCAACCCATCCGCTGGATCGGGCGTCGTGATCTGTCGGCTGCCGAGCTTGCGGCTGCGCCACAGTTTAACCCGGTACGGATCACACAGGGCGCACTGGGGCGCGGTCTGCCAGAGCGCGATATGCAGGTCAGTCCGCAGCACCGGATGCTGATCAACACCCCGCGCGCAGAGTTGTTGTTCGGCGAGCCTGAGGTGTTGGCAGCGGCGATCCACCTGATCGGGATGCCCGGCATCACACGCGCAGCACCAAAGCGGATCAGCTATGTCCACATCCTGTTCGACGAACATCAGCTGGTCTGTGCCGATGGCGCTTGGAGCGAAAGCTTTCAGCCGGGCCAGCACACGTTGGCGGGGCTGGAAACTGGACAGAGGCAGGAAATTATCGCGCTTTTCCCACAGCTTGGCGCAGGCATGCCCTATCCGGCGGCGCGCATGATGCTGAAGTCAAATGAGGCGCGGATGTTGCTTCAGCATTAGGGGCTTAAATGGCAACCCGCATCCGCTTGCAAGCACAGGTTGACGGGCATTGTCGCTCCACCAGAAACATACCCCAGTCTGGCCACATTTCGACCATGCGGCAGGATTATTCCCAGTCTTGGAATTACTGAAATGGACCCGTCGTGTCGTTACCTGTTGCAAAAAATCACCCCTGTGTTCCCGAGCGCGCGCCCGGGTTGCAGGGCCTTAAGGAACGTTGATCATGGCTGTGTTGAACTCTGGTCTCGGCGGCACCTCGGGGTACGGTGAGCAATCCTTCAAGACCACCGGCGGCTATACCGGGAATTTGGATGACGGCTCGCGGCTGGTTGATGTCAGCGGGGTTTTCGGCACCGGCGGCATGGATGTGTACGGCAGCCGCTTTACCTCGATTTACATCAACACCAACGGCTTGATCACCTTCACCTCGGCACAGCCAAGCTATACCCCGGCGGCTCTGACCACGCTGGGTCAACCCAGCATTGCACCGTTCTGGACCGATATCGACATCTCCAAGGGCGGCGATATCTATTGGGATATCGACGCCACCACCGGCAAGATCACCATCACCTGGCTGAACGTAGCACCCTATTCTGGCACCGGAACCAACAGCTTTCAGGCGGTGCTCACCAATCTGGGTGGCGGCGATTTCGGGGTCGATTACCTTTACAACTCGGTCGGTTTCACCAACGGCTATGCCGGGCAGGCGACGGTTGGTATCTCGAACGGTACCACCTCGCAGACCTTGCTGGAAGGTTCGGGCGATCCGGCGTTTCTCGCCACCTATGCTGGCAATGACTTTGACACCAATGATCCGGCTGGCGTCTATTCGATGCAGTTTGAGGCCGGACAGGTGTTTCAGGGCGACGGGGTGGTCGATGGCACCGCTGGCAATGATCTGATTGACACAAGCTATGCTGCCGACCCTGATGGCGACCGCATTGATGCCAATGACGCCACCGGATATGCGGGCACCACGGGTCAAGCTGACTATGTGCTGGCAGGTGCTGGTAACGACACGGTCAACTCGGGCTTAGGCAACGACATTGTCTACGGCGGCAGCGGCAATGACATGGTCAACGCGGGCACCGGCAACGACAGCGTGTTTGGCGATGACGGCAACGACAGCCTGGATGGCTCCAGCGGCAATGACAGCCTTTTTGGCGGCGCAGGCGATGATACGTTGTCGGGCGGCACTGCCACCACCGGCACCACCTATACCCCGGTCTACACCGAAGTGACCGCCGCCCTGCAATCGGTCGCAGGCACCAATGGGCGGCCGAACTTCACCGTCAACACGGTATCGTCCGACAATGATCTGACCACCGGCACCTCTGGCACGGTAAGCGGCTTCAATCTTGGCAATGGTGATGGGGTCGAAACCCATACCCACACCGCGAGTTCGCAACTGGCGGGCGGGCAAATCCTGTTCAACGCGATCAATGGCGTCGAGACTCTGACGATTGTGATTGACGGTGTCACGATCAACCTGAACACCGCAATCGCATCAGGCATGGTGACATTCAACGGCAATGGCGTCTATGCAATCAATGCCTCAGGCCAAGTCATTCGCATCGGTTCTGGCCTGACGAGCAACACTGTCGGCACGCTGACGATCAACGTGCCTTTCACCTCGCTTGGGCTGACATCTGCTGGCTTCGCGGCTCTGACGCCGGGGATGTATTACGAGTTCTACGCCAACACCAACCCCTTGAATGTCGCAGCCGAGGCGGCGGGCGACGATTATCTTTCGGGCGGTTTGGGCAATGACAGCCTGCTTGGCTATGACGGCAACGACACGTTGTTTGGCGATGATGGCAACGACACCCTCGACGGTGGCAATGGCAATGACAGCCTGAATGGCGGTATCGGCGATGACTCTTTGCTGGGCCTTGTGGGCAACGACACGCTTCTGGGCGGTGATGGCCGCGACAGCCTTTATGGCGGCGCAGATGCCGACAGCCTGACCGGCGATGCGGGCAACGACCTGCTCTACGGTGGTGACGGCAACGACACGCTGGATGGCGGCGCTAATAACGACACGCTCTACGGTGATGCAGGCAATGACAGCCTGCTGGGCGGCGCAGGCAACGACCTGCTCTACGGTGGTGACGGCAACGACACGCTGGATGGCGGCGCTGACAACGACACGCTTTACGGCGATGCAGGCAATGACAGCCTGCTGGGCGGTACGGGCAACGACAGCCTGATCGGTGGCGCGGGCAATGACACGCTTTATGGTGGCGATGGCAATGACAGCCTTGATGGCGGCACCGAGGCCGACAGCCTTTACGGCGATGCGGGCAATGACACCCTGACCGGTGGAGCCGGGGCCGACGGACTTTTCGGTGGCACCGGCATGGATTACGCCGATTACACCGGCTCGGGTGCTGCAGTGACCATCGACCTTGCGGCTGGCACAGGTCTGGGCGGCGATGCGCAGGGCGATGTGCTGAACAGCATCGACGGCATTTTCGGCTCGGCGTTTGACGATACCTTGCTGGGCTATGACGGCGAAAGCACGGTTCCGGGCGATCTGTGGACCAACGTGCTGTATGGTGCTGCGGGCAATGACAGCATTGACGGCCGCGCCGGCTCGGACAGTCTGTACGGCGGCATCGGCAATGATACGGTGATCGGCGGCGCGGGCAATGATCTGGTCGATGGCGGCGACGGCAACGACAGCCTAAGCGGAGACGCGGGCAACGACAGCCTGCTGGGTGGCCTTGGTGATGACCGCCTCTATAGCGGCGCGGACAATGACACGCTGTCGGGCGATGCGGGCAACGATCTGCTCTACGGCGGCACCGGCAACGACACTATGTCGGGCGGCACCGAGAACGACACGCTCTATGGCGACGACGGTTCGGATACGCTGGATGGCGGCGACGGCAATGACAGCCTGAGCGGTGACGCGGGCAACGACAGCCTGACGGGTGGCCTTGGCGATGACCGCCTCTATAGCGGCGCGGACAATGACACGCTGTCGGGCGATGCGGGCAACGATCTGCTCTATGGCGGCACCGGCAACGACAGCCTGCTTGGTGGCACCGAGAACGACACGCTCTATGGCGACGACGGTTCGGATACTCTGGACGGTGGCGCGGGCAATGATCTGCTTTATGGCGGCACCGGCAACGACAGTCTGCTCGGCGGCACCGAGAACGACACCCTGAACGGCGATGACGGCAATGACACATTGCTGGGCGGCACCGGCAACGACAGCCTGCTCGGCGGTTTGGGCAACGACAGCCTGCTTGGCGGCGATGGCGATGATACGCTGGACGGTGCCACTGAAGCCGACAGTCTGCTCGGCGAGGCTGGCAACGACAGCCTGCTCGGCGGCGATGGCAACGACAGCCTCTATGGCGGCGCGGACAACGACACGCTGTCGGGCGATGCGGGCGCTGATCTGCTGTTCGGTGGCCTTGGCAACGACAGCCTGCTTGGCGGTGCTGACAACGACACGCTCTACGGCGACGACGGTTCGGATACTCTGGACGGTGGCGCGGGCAATGATCTGCTCTACGGTGGCCTTGGCAACGACAGTCTGCTTGGTGGAGCTGACAACGACAGCCTCTATGGCGACGACGGTTCGGATACTCTGGACGGTGGCGCGGGCGCTGATCTGCTCTACGGCGGCATTGGCAACGACAGCCTGCTCGGCGGCGATGGCGATGATACGCTGGACGGTGGCACTGAAGCCGACAGTCTGCTCGGCGAGGCTGGCAACGACAGCCTGCTGGGCGGCGATGGCAACGACAGCCTCTATGGCGGCGCGGACACTGACACGCTGTCGGGCGATGCGGGCAATGATCTGCTGTTCGGTGGCCTTGGCAACGACAGCCTGCTCGGCGGTGCTGACAACGACAGCCTCTATGGCGACGACGGTTCGGATACTCTGGACGGTGGCGCGGGCGCTGATCTGCTCTACGGTGGCCTTGGCAACGACAGTCTGCTTGGTGGAGCTGACAACGACAGCCTCTATGGCGACGACGGTTCGGATACTCTGGACGGTGGCGCGGGCGCTGATCTGCTCTACGGCGGCATTGGCAATGACAGCCTGCTCGGCGGTTTGGGCAATGACAGCCTGCTGGGCGAGGCGGGCAACGACAGCCTGCTCGGCGGCGATGGCGATGATACGCTGGACGGTGGCACCGAAGCCGACAGCCTGCTCGGCGAGGCTGGCAACGACAGCCTGCTGGGCGGCCTTGGTGATGACCGCCTGTATGGCGGCGCGGACACTGACACGCTGTCGGGTGATGCGGGCAATGATCTGCTGTTCGGGGGCCTTGGCAACGACAGCCTGCTTGGCGGAGCTGACAACGACACGCTCTACGGCGACGACGGTTCGGATACTCTGGACGGTGGCGCGGGCAATGATCTGCTTTATGGCGGCACCGGCAACGACAGCCTGCTCGGCGAGGCGGGCAATGACAGCCTGCTTGGCGGCGATGGCGATGATACGCTGGACGGTGGCACCGAAGCCGACAGCCTGCTCGGTGGCGTGGGCAACGACAGCCTGCTCGGCGGTTTGGGCAATGACACTCTGCTGGGCGAGGCGGGCAATGATCTGCTCTATGGCGGCATTGGCAACGACAGCCTGCTTGGCGGGTTGGGCAATGACACTCTGCTCGGCGAGGCGGGCAATGACAGCCTGCTCGGCGGCGATGGCGATGATACGCTGGACGGTGGCACCGAAGCCGACAGCCTGCTCGGCGAGGCTGGCAACGACAGCTTGCTCGGCGGCGATGGCAACGACAGCCTCTATGGCGGCGCGGACAACGACACGCTGTCGGGTGATGCGGGCGCTGATCTGCTCTACGGCGGCACCGGCAATGACAGCCTGCTCGGCGGCACCGAGAACGACACCCTGAGCGGCGACGACGGCAGCGATACGCTGTCGGGTGATGCGGGCAATGATCTGCTCTACGGTGGCGCGGGCAATGACAGCCTGCTGGGCGAGGCGGGCAACGACAGCCTGCTCGGCGGCGATGGCGATGATACGCTGGACGGTGGCACCGAAGCCGACAGCCTGCTCGGCGAGGCTGGCAACGACAGCCTGCTGGGCGGCCTTGGTGATGACCGCCTGTATGGCGACGCGGACACTGACACGCTGTCGGGTGATGCGGGCAATGATCTGCTTTATGGCGGCACCGGCAACGACAGCCTGCTCGGCGGTTTGGGCAATGACACTCTGCTCGGCGAGGCGGGCAATGACAGCCTGCTCGGTGGCGATGGCGATGATACGCTGGACGGTGGCACCGAAGCCGACAGCCTGCTCGGCGAGGCTGGCAACGACAGCTTGCTCGGCGGCGATGGCAACGACAGCCTCTATGGCGGCGCGGACAACGACACGCTGTCGGGTGATGCGGGC